>NZ_JAYFER010000604.1:0-327 GCF_055795065.1 Lyngbya sp. CCY1209 | reverse complement strand
GCGTGGATGCGATCGCCCGGGTGGAACAGGCGGCGGAGTTGCTGTTTGAATAATACCCCATTCAACCGACCCGGAGATGGGCGCAAGCCTTGCGCCCCTACCCAATCCATCCTGTAGGGGCGTATGGCATACGCCCCCCAACGGCATACGCCCCCCAACGGCATACGCCCCCCAACGGCATACGCCCCCCAACGGCATACGCCCCGATCGCACAATAACCATCACACAATACCTGCCATCTATCGCCCAAAATTATATCCTCCACAACCGGGCCGAACCCGGTCGGGAAATTCCGGGCGATCGCTTTCCCGGACGGGCGATCGTCCC
>NZ_JAYFER010000603.1:0-35787 GCF_055795065.1 Lyngbya sp. CCY1209 | reverse complement strand
AACGGGTTGGATATCAAGACCGCTTGGGAATCAATTCCCAAGCTAACAGCTCAAATCATCTGAAGATGATTGGGGAGTTAGTGCGACTAAATAACCGGACTTGATATCATCAATTTAGAGGGATCGACAATTGATAATTGACCATTCTTCCCCATACCCCTTGCCCTGAGCGGAGTCGAAGGGCTACACCCTACACCCTACACCCCACACCCCACACCCTAAGCACAAGCTTCGGCTTTCTTCTGTAAGGTCTTGAAAATGTTGTAAAATCCGTTGGCGCGGGAGGGGGTCAAACTGGCTTGCAATCCCGTTTCTTCGATAAAATCGGGCTGCAATTGCGCGATCGCCTCTGGTGCGAGTCCGTTCATTCCCCGAACCAACATCGCCACTAAACCTTTTGTTAATTGAGAGTCGGAATCGCCCTGGAATTGCACGCCCCCATTTTCGTCCAGACTGGCGGTGACGTACACTTGCGAAACGCAGCCCGGAACCTTATTTTCCGGCACTTTTTCCGAGTCGGGAAATTCGGGCAGTTTCTGCGCCAAAGTCAGCAGTTGTTCGTAGCGCAATTTATTGGAAGATGCCCGTTTGAATCGCTGCACGATGCGATCGAGGGACGGGGGAAGGGGAGTTGCGGTGGAAGCCATAGGCGATGAGTAGGTGTACGACAGTCCACCTTTTAGCTTAACGGGAATTCTGTCAGAGGTAAAGTTAGTCCGCAGATTACGCAGATTGCACAGATTGAATTGATCGGGTCGGCGGAAGAATTTGGGTGAGGTGTGGGACAGGAAATAGGGGATCGTTGAATTTCTCTTTGTAGGGGCGGTTCGCGAACCGCCCCTACATTCGACTAACGTAAGATTAGAGCCACTTCTTTGGCGAAGTAGGTCAGAATCAAATCTGCGCCGGCTCGTTTCATGCTGGTGAGGGTTTCGAGCATGACTTTTTTCTCGTCAATCCAACCCATGCGTCCGGCGGCGCGAATCATGGCGTATTCGCCGCTGACGTTGTAGGCGGCGACGGGGACGTCGCTGATTTCGCGGACTTTGGCGATGATGTCGAGGTAGGCGAGGGCGGGTTTCACCATCACCATGTCGGCGCCTTCGTCGAGGTCGAGTTCGACTTCTCTGAGGGCTTCCCGGCTGTTGGCGGGGTCCATCTGATAGGTTTTCTTGTCGCCGAATTTGGGGGCGGACTCGAGGGCGTCGCGGAAGGGTCCGTAGTAGGCGGAGGCGTATTTGGCGGAGTAGGCGAGGATGCTGACGTTGGTGTGTCCCGCATCGTCGAGTCCGTCGCGGATGGCGCCGATGCGTCCGTCCATCATGTCGGAGGGGGCGACGATATCGGCGCCGGCTTCGGCGTGGGAGATGGACTGTTTGACGAGGATTTCGACGGTTTCATCGTTGAGGATTTCGCCCTCGTCGCTGACGATGCCATCGTGTCCTTTGCTGGAGAAGGGATCGAGGGCGACGTCGGTGATGACGACGACATCGGGAACGGCTTCTTTGATGGCGCGGACGGTGCGCTGTACGAGGCCGTCGGGGTTGTAGCTTTCGGTGCCGGCGTTATCTTTTTTTTCTTCGGCGACGAGGGGGAACAGGGCGATCGCGGGGATGCCGAGTTCGTAGGCTTCCGCCACTTCTTTGAGGAGCAAGTCGAGGGTGTAGCGGTAGCTTCCGGGCATGGAGGGGACTTCGACTTTCTGATTTTCCCCTTCCATGACGAACAGGGGATAGATCAGGTCGTTCGCCGTCAGTTGGGTTTCTTGCGCCATCCGACGCAGGGCATCGTTACGGCGGAGGCGTCGGGGACGATGCACGAGGTTTAACGCGCTGGAGTTTTCTGATGACATGAGATGAGGATCGCTTTCACTGATTACGGCCAAAGTAACTGTTCATTGTCTCACCGATCGCCCCCGTTTTAGCCGTCGGATACAAATCCACACAATCGGGCTTAACAAATTTTAAAGATTTCGATTTGGGGGCGATCGCACTTACCCCGACTGCTCGATCGCCCGGGCGGTTTCTTCTCTGAGCGTCTCCAAATAGGTTTCGTAGGCTTCCAGTTGGGCCTTCGCTTCCCCCGTGGCGTTTTCGGCGGCTTCGTCCACCTTCGCGATCAAGTTGTCGAGTTCCTCGGCGGACTGTCGCAGTTCGGCTTGCAGTTCCTCCTCCGGCAAATCCACCGCCGCACTCAGGCGGTTCTGAATTTGATTGAGATCCCGTTGGATGTCTTCGGGTTGCAACTCTTGGGAAGAGAGGGTTTCGGCCTCTTCCACGGCGCGATTCACCTCGGTTTCCAACGATTCGATCGCCGTCGCGACATCTCCCCTGTCGAGTTCGGCGACATCTTCGATTTCTTCGACCGTCTCTCGGGCCTGTTGTTCGGGGGCGGTGCAGGATATCAGAATCGGACTGAGGCAAAGGGTGCCCAGGACGGCTCCAAATGGAATTCGAGCGATCGCTTTCATAATACAGTAATGTTGTGGGTTGACATGATTGGATTTCCCGCCCGTCGCCCCCATTTTTTCCGACTCGGACGGCATTTTTTCCCCGTTAAAAACTGGAGAATTTTACAATGATTTCAACCACCCTTTCAGCCGTTCCGTCACCTGGGGGCGGCGCAATTTTCGCATCGCCCGGGCTTGAATTTGGCGCACCCGCTCTCTGGATAGCTCGAAAAGATGGCTGACTTCATCGAGGGTGTGGGGGACTCCCGTGGCGAGTCCGTAGCGGAGGGCGACGACTTCCTTTTCGCGATCGGAAAGGACCGATCCCAACACCTCCAAAATGTCCTGGCGCATCATCACCTCGTTCATCTGGGACTCCGGCGACTGGGTGTCGCTGTCTTCGAGGATATCCATCAATTCGGAGTTTTCCTCGGTGCCGATGCGGTGGTTGAGGGACAGCGATTTGCGGCGGACCTGTTCGAGGAGGCGAACTTGGGACAGGGAAATGGACAGAGCCTCGGCGAGTTCCGCTTCGGTGGGTTTGCGTTGGTGCGATCGCTTCAAATCCCGGTAGGCGAATTTGAGCTTGTTGAGTTGTTCGACGACGTGGACGGGAAGGCGGACGGTGCGCCCCTGGTTGGCGATGGTGCGGGTGATGCCCTGGCGAATCCACCAATAGGCGTAGGTCGAGAATTTATAACCTTTGTCGGGGTCGAATTTTTCGGCGGCGCGGTTCAAACCCAACGATCCTTCTTGGATCAGATCCAGAAACGGAACGCCGCGGTTGAGGTAGCGTTTGGCGATGGACACCACCAGCCGCAGGTTGGAACTGATCATTTTCCGTTTCGCCGATCGCCCTAAATGCAGTTGGCGCTTGAGTTCCGCCTCGCTCAAGTCCGCCGCGATCGCCCATTCGCCGTTGCTGGGTTGGCGTCCGAGTTCGTCTTTGAGTTGCTGTTTGAGGTTTTCCAAAACTACCAATTCTTGGATTTGATGGGCCAGTTCCTTTTCTTCATTCGGCTCCAAAAGAGGATAGCGAGCCATGCGCTTGAACAGGGCTCCGACAGCATCATCCGCCATAGTCGGAGCGTAGGCTACGGTTGATGGTGCGCTGGGTGAATTCATATTGATATCCTCTGATTTTGAACGTGGAAGCCGAATCTCTCAATTCTTTTTCGGGTGATTTGGCGATCGCTGAATCAAAAATAAAATCGGGAATCGAGAAAATTGCTGAGAAACCGGGTTGATCAGGCTATCTTCAGTTCCAACCGGAGCGTCGGTCGGATAGAAACCCGGTTTCTGGAACGACTCATTTTTTCTATTCTGACATTCTCTCCGCCAATTCCCAAATCGACGGGGGCGGCTGAGTGTTCCTGCGGACAACTGCTCCAATCGGGTCATCCTGGGCTTGAACCCCTCAACCGCCAATTTATATCGCGATCGCCCTGCTTAAAGATGAAAATCTAAAAGGTGATTTGCGGCGTATTGAACTGGACGCCATCGTCGCCGCCGGGGGCAATATTTTGCGATCCGGGACTTTGGGAGTCGCGATCGATCTCGATGGGCTCGAAGAGCGAATCCAAATATTCAGGCGTGTATTGAAATTCTCCCTCTAAGTCCGGGCCTCCCATCGGCAGCATCAGTTGGGACGGGTCGCGGCCGATACTCAAATTTTCGCCCCGCAGATCTTCGATGGAACCGCCGGGGGCCATTTGACTCGCCCTCACCGTCGGTTGCAACAGCCGAACCCCATTCATATTGGTTCCCGCCAAACTCGCCCCCGTCAAGTCCGCTTGGGTGAGGTCGGCGTTACTTAGATTGGCGAAGTCTAAATTGGTATTGTCGAGTTCGGTCTGGTTGAGGAAGGCGCCCGACAGGTTCGCTCCGGCGAGGTTGGCGCCCTTGAGGTCGGCCCCCTCCAAATTGACGTTGGCTAAATTGGCGTTTTCTAAATTGGCGTCCCGCAGGTCGGCCCCGATCAGATGAGCACCCATGAGGTCGGCTCCCCTGAGATCGCAACCCTGACAGAATCCCGTTTCGAGCAGTTGTCTGACGTGAGCCGGATTTTCCGCCCGAATTGGCGTGGCAAAGCTCAAGGAGAGTAGTGCAGTCGCTGCCCCTAATATAATCGTTTTGGACGAGGTACTCATCTGTTTGTCCTCCCAAATGGAAACAATCGAAAAATCTTCATTGATTCCTCTACCTCTAGGATAAGGGGCACCGACGGGCGATCGCTTCGGCCGTTGGGTAGAAATTTGTCGGTTTGATTGAAAAATCCCCTCGTGTTGTGCCACTTCCGCCGTACACTGATAATATCCTAGTTTGGGATAATCCGAAAATGGGTTTATCCTAATTTTTGTAAATTCCATGCCCAACACTGCATGATGAAGTCTATCTTTAGTCGAGAATATGATGTCTTTCGTCGGTGTATGATTGCGGCGCGGAAAGATGCGAATCTGACCCAGGCAACCCTTGCTAAAACTCTTGAAAAGCCCCAATCTTTCGTCGCAAAATATGAGAACGGCGAGAGAAGATTGGATGTGGTTGAATTTCTTTTAATTACTCGTGCGATCGGTGTAGACCCTGGCGAGATTATCAGAAAAGTTGAGCAAGCTTTCGGCGCCACATCTCGTGAGGGATAAGTGATGAACACACAAGATTGATAATTTCTGATTGTTAACGATTCCCATGTCCTTCGCAGATGCCGTCATTCAAGTTTTAGAAGATTTTGGCTCTCCCCTGCACTATCGCCAAATCACTCAAATTGCCATTGATAATAATTTGATCCAGACGAACGGCAAAAGTCCGGAAGCCACCCTCAACGCCATCATCGCCGTCGAAATCAAACAGAAGGGCGATCGCAGCCGCTTCGTGAGGGTCGATCGCGGGGTTTTTGGGTTGAGAAAATGGGATGTAAAATCGACGGATTCCGAATCCAATCCGGCGACATCGGACCCGCAAACCGAACGCCGGGTCAAAGTTACCCACTTTCCCATTTATTCGGAATTGAGATTAATTTTACCCATTTGGAACGGATGCGATCGCGCCCAAATTACGGGGTTGCGATCGGCGATAATGAGCCTGTCCGGAACCCTGCAAAATCCGGTGGATTGGTCGAATCCCGATCGCTGGATCTCCGAACGCCTGGACGGGGAAAATCGAGAACTCGCGGAGGCAATTTGGACGGGAAGCGATCGCCAAGTCAACCCCCGCCACGTCTACGGACACTGGCTCCTGTCTCGAACCTATCAATTGCTCGAAGAAGATCCATCTGGAAAAATGTTATTGACCGATGCAGGACAGAATTTTATCTCCCATCCTTTGGGAGACATTGAAAAGCAAATTGACGAGCGAGAAGGGTTATTAAAATTACTCAGTATTGTAGCAGAAAAAGGGGCGGGTCGCCGGGGTGATTTTGTTCCCAAGTGGTCGGACTATCTCAAGCGTCACTCCCAATTCGGCACGGACAGCACCATCAAGGATACCCTGTGGCGGCGGCTGTACAATTTGGGCGATCGCGAACTCTTGATCAAAACCGGGACAACCTACAGCATCACCGACGCCGGTTTGAACTATTTGAAAGATTCCGGAGGCGATGAAGAACTCGACGGAGGCGGGACGGTACAGGAAATTTTAACCCTCGTTAAAGAGCAGAAAGCCATCGAATATGGAATCGGAGTCAAAACGAGGGCGATCGAAGTGTTGGAACTCGACGCCGATGCGTTCGCTCAAAATGACAATTCCACCTCCGATTTAGAATAGAAAATCCTCTCTGTGTTCTCTGTGCCTCTGTGGTGAAATTCTCCGAACCTCCAAAACATGACAATAACTCGCGGCAAACCAAACCGATCGCCGCCCGAAAAATTCACAATGTTTTAACAATTACGCCGATTCCGGCTTCGGCAGCGAGGACGGGTGCAGCAACAGTTCAGCGGTCGATCGCTTCTCGACCATTTCCTGCGTCACCAGACAGCGTTTCACGTCCTTGCGGGAGGGCAACTCGTACATGACATCGAGCATCAGTTCTTCAACAATTCCCCGCAGTGCCCGGGCGCCGGTCTTGCGTCGGAATGCTTCTTGGGCGATCGCGCGGATGGCCTCCTGGTCGAACTCCAACTGCACGTTGTCCATCCGCAGCAGTTTCTGATACTGTTTCACCAGAGCCGATCGCGGCTCGGTCAGAATCGCCATCAGGGTCTTCTCGTCCAGGGGATCGAGTACCGCCACCATCGGAATCCGGCCGATCAACTCCGGAATCAAACCGAACTTCACCAAATCGTCCGGTTCCATCCCTTTCAAGGCTTCGATCGCCTGTTTTTCCCGTTTGGGGTCTTCTCCCGACTGGATAAAGCCCATCGACTTTTTGCCCGTCCGCTGTTCAATAATGCGCTCCAACCCGACGAACGCCCCGCCGCAGACGAACAGGATGTTGCTGGTGTCGATTTGGATGCAGTCCTGGTAGGGGTGCTTGCGGCCGCCCTGGGGGGGGACGTTGGCGACGGTGCCTTCGAGCATTTTCAACAGCGCCTGCTGCACACCTTCCCCGGACACGTCCCGGGTGATGGAGGGATTTTCGCTCTTGCGGGCGATCTTGTCGATCTCGTCGATGTAGACGATGCCCCGCTGGGCTTCCTCGACGTCAAAATCGGCCACCTGCAACAGCCGCAGCAGGATATTTTCCACGTCTTCCCCGACGTATCCCGCTTCCGTGAGGGTCGTCGCGTCGGCCACGGCGAAGGGGACGTCGAGCATTTTGGCCAGGGTTTCGGCCAACAGGGTTTTGCCGCAACCGGTCGGACCGATCAGCAGGATATTCGATTTTTGCAGTTCGATGTTATCTTCGGTTTGGCGGTTGCCTTTGCCTTGGACGAATCCGAGGCGCTTGTAGTGATTGTAAACCGCCACGGACAGCACTTTTTTGGCTTCGTCCTGGCCGATTACGTGGTGGTCGAGGTAGGATTTGATTTCCCGGGGTTTGGGAATTTGGTTGAGGGCGACGCGGCTGGGGGCGTTGCGGCGTTTGGGGGCGGGGGCGGGTTGCGGGCGAGGTGCCGGGGGGACGGGAGGAGCCGTCGCGGAATCGAACAGCTCCTCGTCCAAGATTTCGTTGCACAGTTCCACGCATTCATCACAGATGTAGACTCCGGGCCCCGCAATTAGCTTGCGAACCTGCTCCTGGGATTTACCACAAAAGGAACACTTCAGATGGGAGTCGTACTTAGACATAGTTGCCTCGTTGTTATGTTGCGGGAACAGATTCTCCCGGAACCGGAAGATTCTGCTTGAATATCACCTGATCTATTAGACCATATTCTTTGGCCTCTTCGGCGGACATGAAGAAGTCGCGCTCGGTGTCGGCGGTGATGCGATCGATGGGTTGGCCCGTGTGGTGAGCCAGTAAATCGTTCAGGGTTTGCTTGTGGTAGAGGATTTCTCGGGCTTGGATTTCGATGTCGATCGCCTGTCCCTGAGCGCCGCCGAGGGGTTGGTGAATCATGATCCGGGCGCTGGGGAGGGACATCCGCTTGCCGGCGGCTCCGGAGGCCAGCAGAAACGCGCCCATACTCGCCGCCAAACCATAACAAATGGTGACGACATCGGGGCGGATTTGTTGCATGGTGTCGTAAATACCCATGCCCGCCGTGACGGAGCCGCCGGGGGAGTTGATGTACAGTTGGATGTCTTTTTCGGGATCTTCGGCTTCCAAAAAGAGCATCTGGGCGCTGACGGCGTTGGCCACGTCGTCGTCAATCGCCGTCCCGAGAAAGATGATGCGATCGCGCAGGAGGCGGGAGTAGAGGTCGAAGGCCCGTTCTCCCATCCCCGACTGTTCGACCACCATCGGAATCACGCCAGCCTGGGGGGTTCCGGCGCCGAGGGCACTGGAAGCGCTGGTGATGTCGCCGGAATGGCGGCTCCGAATGGAATTGTGAGAAGACTCAGAGATAATCATCGGAAATTGGTCGTTTAATCCTTAAGTGCGTTCAAAAAAGGGGAGAATTTGGCGCTCGGGCTAGGTTAGCCCGACCATTTCCCGATCGTGAGCGATCGCCGGCCCGTTTCCGGTTGAAATTTTAGCGAATCTATTTCTATTATGCCGGAAAACTCAGGGGTGGGAGTCGGAGCAACGGGCGAATTTCCCCGACTCATTCCCAATATCCGCCCTAGGGCGTTTCGTCGGTGACGACTTCGGTTTCCACCGCCACGGCTTCTTCTGCTTCGGCATCTTCTTCTTCGCCTTCGGAGCCTTCGCTCAACGTCCCTTCGGGGACGAGTTCGACGGTGGAATGTTCAGCCAACCAGGCGTAGGTTTTTTCCGTGATCAGATTGTCCGTCACCACCTGGCGAAGGCGGTCGGGATCGACCTCCTGGCCCTGGAGTTGGGCCATCATTTTTTCTTCTTCGGCTTTAATTTCTTCCTCGCCGACGGTGATGGACTCGGCTTCGGCCACCTTTTTGAGGGCCAGACTTTGCTTGAGTTGGGCGATCGCTTCCGGGCGGAGCTGTTCCCGCATCCGGGGGACGGTGTCGCTGTTGAACAGTTGTTTGACATCGATGCCCATGTTGCTCAACTGCATGGCCTGCTGGGTCAACAGGCGATCGACCTCTTCCCGGATCAGGGTTTCGGGCAGGTCTACCTGCATCTGTTCCACTAGGGCCTGAGCCAGAGCTTTATTTTTATTTTGGGCGGTCTGCTCGGCTTTTTCCTCCTGAAACTGCTTTTCCAGGGATTCCCGCAGTTCGGCGATCGTCTCGTATTCGCTCACTTCCTGGGCGAAGTCGTCGTCCAACTCCGGCAGTTCTTTTTCCTTGAGCTCCTTGAGGGTGATGGTGAAGGTCGCCGGACGTCCAGCCAGTTCCGTGTTACCGTAATCTTCCGGGAAGGCCACGTCCAATTCTTTGGTTTCCCCCGGACTCATCCCCTCGATGCCTTCGGTAAAGCCGGGGATGAACTGACCTTCGGTGAGTTCGACCTGGAAGTTTTCGCCGCTCCCCCCTTCGATTTCCTGGGGTTCGGCGCCCTCTCCGGCGGGGGTGTAGTACCCTTTGAAGTCAACGTAGGCGACATCTCCCTTTTGGGCAGGCCGCCCCTCGACGGGGATCAGGGTCGCCATTTTGGCCCGTTCCCGCTCCAACACTTCATCCACTTGGGCTGGGTCGTATTTGGCTTCCTCAGCTTTGACCTGAAAACCTTGGTACGTTTCGAGTGTGACCTCTGGCTCCACGTCCACGGTTGCCTTGAGGGTGAGGGGTTGGCCCGGTTCGTACCGGACGATCAGATCGTCCACGTCCCCCCGCAGTTCAAAATTGCCGATCGCGGGGATTTTTTCCTGTTCGACGGCCTTGGGGAGGCACTCCTGCATCAGGTCGTCCAGGGCTGCTGCCTTGATCCGGGCTGCTCCCAGGCGTTGGACGAGGATGTGGCGGGGTACTTTACCCTTGCGGAACCCAGGAATGTTGGCGGAACGAGCGTATTTCCGAATCACCTGCTCGTAGGCGTTCTTGGACATTTCCGGAGGGATTTCGATGTCGAGCCCGATTTGGCTGGCGGGAAGTTTTTCCTGGGTTACTTTCATAAGTCGTGATATTCTGAAGTCAATCCGTCTGAAGTCGATGGGCTCCCTCACATTTTAAGGGTGGGGAGCGAAAATCTAGAGATTAGCCAGTATAGGATGCTCTCGGCGGCTGCGTCCAACCCGAAGGCGATCGGGACGGGGCGTCACCGATCTCGAATCTGGGGCGAAGGCATCCGAACTGGGATGTTGGTTGCATCCACTCCGATTAACTATAATATGATCCCAAGTGCGATTCGTTCGGGACGATGGCTGGACTGGATGTGGAAATCTCCCAAACGGCGATCATCGCGGCGGGAGGTCGGGTTTAAAGAAATCTAAATTGTTGTCTCACCGCGCCCGATCGCCGATATAATTCAAGGGTTAAGTGCCATTGCTTCATTAAAAAAATTACCATTCGCTCTCATCTCTTATTAAAATTTCTGATTTATTGTTAAACTGTCCAACTTTCCGGGGAGGAAACGAATTTGTCGAAATCCTATCGAGTTGCCATTTTGGGTGCGACCGGTGCCGTGGGGACCGAGTTGCTGGAGTTGCTGGAGAGCCGGGATTTTCCGGTGTCCGAGCTGAAGTTGCTGGCGTCGCCGCGATCGGCGGGAACCCGCCTGCCGTTTCGGGGGGAGTCGCTCCCGGTGGAGGCGGTGGGCGATCGCAGCTTCGACAATGTGGATCTGGTGCTGGCGTCGGCGGGGGGATCGACCTCCAAGGCTTGGGCCGCCAAGATTGTGGAAGCCGGAGCCGTGATGGTGGACAACTCCAGCGCCTTCCGCATGGACCCGGAGGTGCCGCTGGTGGTCCCGGAGGTGAACCCGGAGGCGGTGGCCGGCCACAAGGGCATCATCGCCAACCCCAACTGCACGACGATCTTGATGAACGTGGCCGTCTGGCCCCTGTACCAGGTTCAACCCGTGCGGCGGATCGTGGTGTCCACCTACCAATCGGCCAGCGGGGCCGGGGCGCGGGCGATGGAGGAGGTCAAAACCCAGGCTCGGGCAATTTTGAACGGGGAGACGCCGCCAACGGAGATGTTCCCCTACCCCCTGGCCTTCAACCTGTTTCCTCACAATTCTGCCCTGAACGAGTCGGGGTACTGCGAGGAAGAGATGAAGATGATCAACGAGACGCGGAAGATTTTCGGGGTGGACGACCTGCAAGTTTCGGCGACTTGCGTGCGGGTTCCCGTACTTCGCGCCCACTCAGAAGCGATTAATCTGGAGTTTGATCGCCCCTTCGATGTCGCCAAGGCGCGGGAGATTCTCTCTCAGGCGCCGGGGGTGAAGTTGGTGGAAGACTGGCAAGCCAACTATTTCCCGATGCCGGTGGATGCCACGGGCCGCGATCCGGTGTTGGTGGGGCGCATCCGCCAAGATCTCTCCCACCCCTGTGGCTTGGAATTGTGGCTCTGCGGGGATCAGGTTCGCAAGGGTGCGGCCCTCAACGCGGTTCAGATCGCGGAATTGTTGGCGGAAAAAGATCTCCTCGGCCGTTCGTCCAAGGCGTTGAGTTACTAGGGATTTTCAACCGGTTTCGGCATCGAATTCAGTTCTCACTCGGGGCGAAAGCGGCCGGGAAAGGGTGACAGAGCGACGGATACAAGAGACAGCAAAAGTGACGCAAAAGAGATGGTAAGTTTTGGAAGAGTGATGACGGCGATGGTGACGCCGTTTCGAGAAGATGGCAGTGTCAACTACGAGGAAGCGGAACGGTTGGCGGCCCATCTGGCGGCGAATGGCAGCGATACCCTGGTCGTGTGCGGTACGACGGGGGAATCTCCCACCCTGACCTGGGAGGAGGAGTACGAACTGTTTCAGGCCGTGCAGCGGGCGGTGGCGGGCAAGGCGAAGGTGATCGCGGGCACGGGGTCGAATTCCACCCACGAGGCGATCGCGGCGACCCAGAAAGCTGCTAAACTGGGATTGGATGGGTCGCTGCAGGTGGTTCCCTATTACAACAAACCTCCCCAAGAGGGCTTGTATCAACACTTTGTCGCGATCGCCGAAGCCTGTCCGGATCTGCCCATCGTCCTCTATAACATCCCCGGACGGACGGGACAAAATCTCCAACCGGAAACCGTCGCCCGTCTGGCATCGGTTGCGAATATTGTCGCCATCAAAGAGGCGAGCGGGAGTCTGGACCAGGCCAGTCAAATTCGGCGTCTGACCCCCCCCGACTTCAAGATTTATTCGGGGGACGACTCCCTGACGTTGCCCTTGCTCTCGGTGGGTGGAAGCGGCGTGGTGAGTGTCGCCAGCCACATTGTGGGCCACTCGATCCAAGGGATGATTCGGGCGTTTGAAGCCGGCCGGGTGCTCGAAGCAACTGAAATTCATATCAAACTCTTCAGTTTGTTCAAAACATTGTTTATCACGACCAATCCCATTCCGATCAAAGTGGCGCTCAAATGGTCGGGTTGGAATGTCGGCGGCTGCCGTTCCCCGATGTGCGAACCGTCCCCGGATGTCATCGAAAAGATCGGGGCAGTTCTGAAGGAATTAAGTTTGCTCGAAACCCAATAATTTGGATGGTGAAATCCGGGTTTCAGACCATTGAATATTTGTAGTTGATGGGGCGCTCGACTGTTGGCAGCAAATCGGGCTGTCCGGTGTTCTATCAATTGCGATCGCGAGTTAACAACTAGACCCAAAAAAGAGGTTTATTATGACAAAAAACGGATCGTCTTCCAACCGAACCAGACCGTCTTCGAGAGCGGCGAAAATCTCAAAGAAAAACGCCAACGGCAACGGCGGCAACAACGGCGTAAATGACAACTCGCCCAAACTCAAAATTATTCCTTTGGGCGGGCTGCACGAAATCGGGAAAAATACCTGCGTCTTCGAGTACGAAGATGAAATTGTCCTCCTCGACGCCGGACTGGCTTTTCCCACCGACGGGATGCACGGGGTCAACATCGTCCTCCCCGACGTCACCTACCTGCGGGAAAACCGCCACAAAATCAAGGGGATGATCGTCACCCACGGCCACGAAGACCACATCGGGGGCATCGCCTTCCACCTGAAACAGTTCGACATCCCGGTCATCTACGGTCCGCGGCTGGCGATGGCTTTGCTGCAGGGCAAATTGGAAGAGGCCGGTGTCGCCGATCGCACGGAATTGAGAACCGTCCGGCCCCGGGATATGGTGCGGGTTGGCAAAAATTTCTTGGTGGAATACATCCGCAACACCCACTCCATCGCCGACAGCTTTACGGTGGCGATCAATACCCCCGTGGGGGTGGTGATCCACAGCGGCGATTTCAAAATCGACCACACCCCCATCGACGGCGAATATTTCGACTTCCAGCGGTTGGCGGAGTACGGCGAAAAGGGTGTCCACTGCCTCCTGAGCGATTCCACCAATTCGGAAGTTCCGGGCTTCACCCCCTCGGAAGCGTCGGTGGCCCCGAATATGGAACGGATCATTTCTGCGGCTTCCGGGCGGGTACTGGTGACGACGTTCGCCTCTTCGGTGCACCGTTTGAATATCATCCTCGGCATCGCCCAGAAATTGGGGCGATCGGTGGCTGTGGTGGGGCGATCGATGCTGAACGTCATCGCCCACGCCCGCAATTTGGGTTATATCAAATGTCAGGACAGCCTGTTCGTCCCCCTCAACGCGATCCGGGACTTGCCGGATGAGAAGGTGCTGATTTTGACGACGGGTTCCCAGGGCGAACCCCTGGCGGCGATGACGCGCATCGCCAACGGTTCCCACCGACAGATCAGTATCAAAAAAGGCGATACGATCGTGTTTTCGGCGAACCCGATTCCCGGCAACACCATCGCCGTGGTCAATACTATCGACAAGCTGATGATACAGGGGGCCAACGTGATTTACGGGCGGCATCACGGCATCCACGTTTCCGGGCACGGCTGTCAGGAAGATCAGAAGTTGATGTTGGCCCTCACCCGTCCCAAGTTCTTCGTCCCGGTGCACGGCGAACACCGGATGCTGGTGCAGCACAGCAAGACGGCCCAGAGTATGGGCATCCCGGCCGAGAATATGGTGATCATTAATAACGGTGACGTGGTGGAATTGGGTCAAGATTCGATCCGCATCGGGGATAAGGTTCCCTCGGGTATCGAGCCGGTGGATTCGTCCCGCACGGGATTTGTCCGGGACGACGTGCTCAAGGAGCGGCAGCAACTCGCCGAGGATGGCGTGGTGACGGTGGCTGTGGCGATCGGCACCGAGGGCAAGCTGTTGGCGACCCCCGAGATTCACCTGAAAGGGGTGGTGATGTCGGCGGACCGGAGTTTGTTGAAGAAGCAAATCGTCCAGGCGATCGAAAATACCCTCAACGATCGCTGGTCGGAGTTCAGCCGTGACCTGGGCGACGATCAGGGCAACGAGATCGACTGGGTGGGGGTGCGGACTCAGATCGAGCGGGCGATCGCGCGTCTGCTGCGTCGCGAGTTGCAGAGCAATCCCCTGCTGGTGTTGCTGATGCAAACCCCCGAAGAGGCCCCGGCTTCTTCCCAGAAACCGACGGGACGGCGGCGGCCCCGGACGGCGGCGCGGGTGGCGTCTTAAGGCTAGGGTGTAGGGTGTAGGGAAGAGATCGCGATTTTCTCTTCGACTCCCCCATCCTTCAGATCCGGGGGCGGTTCGCAAACCGCCCCCACCATTATCCCTGGAATGTTGATTTAAAAATCAATTCAATGACAGGATTTCCAATAATGAATAAAACAGTATCAGAATCGAGGTTTTTTGTCAACCTGAAAACCTATTTTTTTTGAAAGCTGAAAAAGACGGCGGCCAGGACAATCAAACCGAGTAAAGCCAGGGGAGCCCAGAGGTTGGAAAATGCGATCGCGGTTGACATGGAAGGAAAATCGGATCGGATCTAAAGATGGGATTAAAATAGAGAGTAAAGTCACCCAGGGGGGCAACCCATGACTCAGACCGATCTCGTCCAGTGGCTCAGTGAACGGACGGCTCTCAGCCTATTGGAGTTTAACATAATTGAGACGATCGCGCCCCAACTCGAAGATCGCACCGTGCCGGCTGAGGGGGTGGTGGCGTCCAAGGGGACTTCCCCGGATGGACTCTACATTTTGCGTTCGGGGGAACTGGAAAATCCGGAGCGGGGGGCGAAGGGTGAAAATGGCTTGCCGGGGGTGGCGATCAATTTGCGATCGCTGCTGTTGAATCGTCCGGTTCAACAAACTTTAATTGCCAAAACGGACTGTCAATTTTGGGTGATGGAGGCGGAAGCATTTCGGAAGTTGGCGGAGGTGCATCCAGAAATTACCCAAGCGTTTTCGCAACAACTCGCCGAAGAGGTTGACGAACTTTCCGCCCAACTGATTTACGAGCAGGAACGGCTGACGATTTTGCGGCCCTATTTGGTGCCCAGGGCGAGGCGGGGAATTGTGGGGCGGAGTCGGTACGCCGTGCGGCTGCGATCGCAGATCAAAGACGCTTCAAAAACTCGGAAATCGGTCTTGGTTTTTGGGGAACCGGGGGTCGAAAAAGATAATATCGCGGCTTTGATTCACTTCGGATCGGGCGATCGCCGGGAACCGATCATCAAAGTTGACTGTTCTACAGTGCAGGCGAGCGGTTCCGATTTGTTCGGACGCCTCGGGGGAAAGTCGGGTTTGATCGAAGCCTTGGGAAAGGGAACTTTGGTTTTGAATAATATCCAAGAATTGCCCTCAGAATTAATTCCGGCGATCGCCAATCTGTTGGAAAATGGGCTGTATCTCCCCGTCAGTCGGAGGGAAGAAGACACCCCCACGGCAAAAGTCTCGGAAGCCCGAGTGATCATCATTTCGGAAAAGATTGTCGCCAACGTCGATAACTTGGTCGGAATGACGGTCAAAGTGCCGCCGCTGCGGGTACGAAAATCGGATATCGAGGATTGGGTAAATTACAATATCAGCTTAATTTGTCGGGCGAAAGGAGTCGATCGCGTCCGCATCACGCCGGAAGCTTTGCGGCGGTTGCAAGCCTACGATTTCCCCAACAATTTGCGGGAACTGCGGAACCTGATCGAACGGGCGATCGTGCAGCTTCAGGGGTGCGAAGAAATCACCGAGGAAATCATCTGGCCCTCCCAAAGTAAGAAGCAGCAATTCCGCGTCAACTTGCTCAATTCCTATCCGAAATTCCGGCAATTTCTGCGGAGTCCCTGGTGGCCCGATCGCATCAATTACGGCTTCACGGCGGCGGCTTTCGCGGCGGTGGTGGCTATTTTATTTCTCGGCCCCCAGACGCGATCGCAAAATTTCGCCCTCAATCTGTTTTGGGCTTGGTGGTGGCCGCTGGTGCTGCTGATTTTTCCCTTTTTGGGACGAATCTGGTGCGCGGTTTGTCCGTTCATGATTTACGGAGAAATTACCCAAAAACTCTCCCTGTGGCTGTTCCCGCGCCAACTGAAACGGTGGCCCCGGCAGTCGGCGGAACGGTGGGGCGGCTGGTTTTTGTTCGGGTTATTCGCCCTAATTTTGCTGTGGGAAGAACTCTGGGATCTGCCGAATACCGCCTACCTTTCCGCCTGTTTGTTGCTGCTGATTACGGCGGGGGCGATGATTTTTTCCGCCATCTTTGAACGGCGGTTTTGGTGTCGCTATTTGTGTCCCATCGGCGGGATGAACGGAATGTTCGCGAAGTTGTCGATGACGGAATTGCGGGCGCAGCAGGGTACCTGTTCGGCGGAATGTAACACCTATCAATGTTATAAAGGAGGGCCGCAAAAAGGGGAGGGACTGGAAACGGCGGGATGTCCGCTATATTCCCACCCCGCCCAGTTGGAAGACAACCGGGATTGCGTGTTGTGCATGACCTGTTTGAAAGCCTGTCCCCACCGTTCGGTAGAGGTAAATTTGCGCCCGCCGGGAATTGAGTTGTGGACGACCCACATCCCCCGCAGCTACGAGGTAGCGCTGTTATTTTTACTGTTGGATGTGGTCTTTTTGCACCATTTGCCCGAGTTGCAGGGTTATTTTAATTTTACCCTGAATCTCGATAACTTTTGGACGCATTTGGGTATCTCTGTGGTGATTTTGAGTTTGCCCGCGATCGCGCCTATTTTTGCCCACAGTATCTATCGATTGATTGTCCCAAATAAACCCCGTCCCTTTGTCGAGTTAGCCTACGGTTTTCTCCCCTTTGTACTGGCGTTGAATGTCGCCCATTACCTGCGGTTGGGATTGGGAGAAGGGGGGCGAATTCTGCCCGTCGCTTTCGCTACGTTTGGGCTAGATGGTTCGAGTTTGCCCGTCTGGGTGGCACATCCGGCGGTGATCGAATTTCTACAGGGTTCGACGCTATTTTTGGGAATAATAATGGCGATTTTGCTGACGCAGAAAATTGCCCGCCAACCGCTGCGCGTTTTGTTGCCGTGGCATCTGGCGACGGTGGGTTTGGGCGCGATCGCCTGGCAGGTTGTGGTGGGATATTAAAGCCAACCGTGGGGGCAACCTTACAGGGTTGCCTAAAATTAGAGTTGTGTTAGTATCGATAAACCCCAAATCTATTTGCGATCGACACCATGACGAGACTGCGTATATTAACCCTGGTACTCGCTTTAATTCTCGCCTCGCCGCTATCCGCGATCGCCCAGACGGTTGAGGAGTTAGTGAAACGGGGTGTGGAAGCGGGAAATCGGAATAACCACGCCCAGGCAGAACAGATCTTTCGCCGAGTTATCCGACAGGAACCCGGAGATTTTCGCGGTTACTACGGGTTGGGTTTGTCTCTGGCACAACAGGGGGATTTCGAGGGGGCGATCGCCAATTTTGAACGGGCGATCGCACTCAATCCCAATTATGCCCTCGCCTACAATAATTTGGGCATCGCCCTGGCAGAACAGGGAAACTACGAAGAAGCCATTTCCTATTTTAAATCGGCGCTGAAACTGGTTCCAAACGATGCGAGGATGTATTATAACTTAGGGTTGGCTTTGGCGCGACAAGAGCGCCTCGACGAAGCGATAGCCAACTATCGGGAAGCCCTCAAACTCAATCCCAACGATGTCAAAACTTACTATAACTTGGGCTTGACGTTAGCCCGACAGGAGAACTATAGGGAAGCGATCGCTAATTACGAACGGGCGATCGAACTCAACCCGTCTTACGACGGTGCCTATTATCACTTGGGTTTAGCCTTGTATGAAATGGGGGAAATGGAGGAGGCGATCGCCAACTTAGAAATGGCGGTAAAACTCAATCCGAATAATAACCTTGCTTACTATAATCTCGGGGTTTTGCTGTCTCAAATGGGGGAACTTGAAGGGGCGATCGCACAATTTAAAGAGGTCATAAAACTCGATCCGGACAATGCCGAAGCCCATTACAATCTCGGGATTTTGCTGTATGAAACCGGACAAGAAGAGGCGGCGAGGGAACAGTTGGAAATCGCCAATCAACTCGACCCGAGTTTGGAATTTTCCAGCGATCGCTGATTGCTAAAATATCGCACTTTGTTCAAAATTTCTCCTACAAAAAATCGGTTGATCGGTCATTGGGTAGGGCGATCGCATTTCTTTGCTTTTCAAAAAAACGGAACGGGCGCCCGACCCGTTCCCGTTTCAATCCATTAAACAGAAGTTTCCGTCAAACCCGCCGGACAGCCGACGCCGGTGCCGCCCAAACCGCAATAACCGCCGGGGTTTTTGCCCAGATATTGCTGGTGGTAAGACTCGGCGTAGTAGA
This sequence comes from Lyngbya sp. CCY1209, assembly GCF_055795065.1. Classification (NCBI taxonomy): domain Bacteria; kingdom Bacillati; phylum Cyanobacteriota; class Cyanophyceae; order Oscillatoriales; family Microcoleaceae; genus Lyngbya; species Lyngbya sp. CCY1209. The sequence goes on along the minus strand of NZ_JAYFER010000603.1, from coordinate 17,107 downwards.
ATTCCGGGGCGGACGCGATCTCGGTGGTAATGGTCCCGTAACCCGCCTTAGAAAGGGCTTCCTGATAGCGATCGCGGGAGGCTTCGGCGAGTTTTTTCTGCTCGTCGGAATAGGTGTAAATCGCGGAGCGATATTGGGTGCCGGTGTCATTGCCCTGGCGCATTCCCTGGGTGGGGTCGTGGCTTTCCCAGAACAGTTTCAGCAGGTCCGCGTAACTGATGACCTTGGGATCGAAAACCACCAAAACCGCCTCGGTGTGACCCGTCATGCCGCTGCAAACTTCCTCGTAGGTGGGGTTGGGCGTGTGGCCGCCCGCGTAGCCGACGGCGGTGGTGTAGACGCCTTCTTGCTGCCAGAATTTGCGCTCGGCGCCCCAGAAGCAGCCCAGACCGAAAACGGCCTGTTCCATACCTTCCGGGAAGGGCGGCTTGAGGGGGTTGCTGTTGATGTAGTGGCGATCGGGCACGGGCATGACGCGATCGCGCCCGGGCAGGGCTTCTTCCGGTGTCGGTAGGGTTTTCTTTTTGCCGAATCCGAATAGTACCATAAAATTTTTGAGTGACTGCTTAACGTTCCTTTACATTGTAGGGGGTTCGTCGGCGAGGGTGAGGGCGAGTTGGTAAATTTGGCGGCGGGGGAGGGCGGTTTTCTGGGCCAACTGGCGGCTGGCCTGCGATCGCGAAAGTCCCTGTTTGAGGAGGTGTTGCAGTTCCGACCGCAGCGCCTCTTCCGAGGGTGGTGGGGATTCCCGACGGGCTCCGGCGACAATCAAAGTCAATTCTCCCTTCGGGTCCCGTTCAGCGTAGTATTCCACCGCCGCTTCCAGGGTGCCGCGCCAAAATTCTTCGTGGAGTTTGGTCAGTTCCCGGGCCACCACCACGGCGCGATCGCACCCCAAAACCCCCGCCAGATCGGCTAAAGTTTGGCGCAGTCGGTGCGGTGCCTCGTAGAATATCATCGTCCGTACCTGCGATCGCAATATTTCCAACCGTTCCTGTCGTTCCTTGCCCTTCCCGGGCAAAAACCCCTCGAAAACGAAGCGATCGCTGGCCAGTCCCGAGGCGCTCAACGCCGTCAGACAGGCGCTCACGCCGGGGACCGGCACCACCGGAATCCCCACTTCCAGGCAGGCGGCGACCAGTTCCCCCCCCGGGTCGGAAATTCCCGGCATCCCCGCATCCGTCACCACGGCGACGGTTTTTCCGGCCAACAGGCGATCGAGCAATTCCGGAATTCGCTGCCGCCGGTTGTGTTCGTAGTAGCTAATTTGGGGGGTTTGAATTTGAAAGTGATGCAACAATTTCCCGGTGTGGCGGGTATCTTCGGCCGCGATCAGATCGGCCGCTTTCAAGGTTTCGACGGCGCGAATGGTCATGTCTTCCAAATTGCCGATGGGAGTGCCGACGACGTAGAGGGTTGCGGGTTGCAGGTGCATGATTCGAGCAATTTTAAAATAAAAACCACAGGGCGACAATGAGACCGACGCTAAAAAGCAGAGAAAACTTGACGGCCCGTTTGAAGCGTTGGCTGAATAATCCCAGCACGTTGATGACCGTCAAAATCAAAATCACAATTCCGATATAAACGACTTTTTGATCCTGATTTGCCACCAACGGATTGTCTTGGGAGACGTCCGGTTGAATGGGTTCCGCATCCAACGGGTCAACTTGGGCGACCCACCGTCGATCCGGGGGTTCGGAAGGATTTTTGATCATGGGCGATCGCGATCGATTGATGAATCGAGAGAGCTTGCCACCGTTTCGGATTCCGGTCTTTTGCCAGACTATCACAGTTGGCGCCATTCCCGACTCTTTTCGCGTGAAGAGTTTGGTCCGGCCGAGTCGAAACCCATCGTTGAAAGAGAACCGGAATGTGTTAGAGTTGGGCATATTTTCAACGACTGTCCCGCGATCGCCGTTTCCGGATGGCGATCGCACCCACTCCAATGGAGAGAAATACCCATGACCGCATTTGAAGCTCCGACCAATCTGATCGTCACGGCTTACAACGAAAAAAACAAAGCAAAAGAGGTTTTGAAAACCCTGAAAGAAATGCAGCGGGCCGGAATTATTTCCATCGTCAACGCCGCCGTCATGGTCAAGAATGAAAAAGGGAAGGTTTCCATCAGCGAAACCGGGGATATGAACGCCCGCGGCGGTGCCGTCGTCGGCGGAATTGCAGCCGGATTGATCGCCCTTTTCAACCCCGTCGGCGCGTTAGGGTTGATCGCGATGGCGGCCGGGGGTGCCGGGGTGGGGGCTGTCATTACCCACTTTATCGACCTCGGATTTCCCCAGGAAGACCTCAAAGATCTGTCGGAATCTTTGACCCCCGGCAGTTCGGCGATCATCGCTTTGGTGGAACAAACTTGGGTCGAAAAAGTGTGCGAAGAACTCGAAAAATTCCAAGGTAAAATGTATCGCCGAGCCATCAAAGCGGACATCGCCGCCCAGTTAGCAGAAACGGCAAAAAAGGTTGAGCCGACCGTCGAATCTCAACCCGAATAAAAACTGTTAATTATCGGTTTCGGGTGCGTTCAATTCCTGGACGCATCCGACCAATTTAGAATTGTTCTCGCCGCCAGTGTTCCGAGGGGAGGTCGTCGATAAACCGAGACGGAGCGCTCGGGGAACCCACCACCGCAAGCGATCGCATCGCCCGAGTACAGCCGACGTAAAATAAGCGGCGCTGTTGGTCGAGAATCACCTGCTTTTCTTCTTCGGGTCGGCTTTTTTCCAGGTGCGGAAGTGTATTTTCCTCCAAACCGACCACGGCGACAAATGGAAATTCCAAACCCTTGGCATCGTCCAGGGTCAGGACTTTAATTTGCGGCCGGTTCAGATCGATTTTTTTTCCCGATATAAACGTCGCCTGTAATCCCAACTCTCGCATCCGATCGGCGATTTTTTTGCCGATTTTTGGTGTCGGACATAAAACCGCGCCGCCGTGCAGCGGCAGGCGAAACGTTTTGGCAGAATCCAACAAAAACTGGCCGATCGCGACCGCTTGCGAGTCAAAGTCATCCGTCAGGTAAATGGCGGGCCAGTTGCCCAAATAGGGGGACGGTTTGGACTCCGAAAACTCTTCCTCGCCGGCGAGAATATCGGCACAGGCGATCGCAATTTGTCGGGTATTGCGATAATTTTGACGCAGGATCGAGGTGTGGCCGGTCACTTTCAGTTCCCCGTGAATTTGGTTCCAACTGAAACCCCGCTGGTGGATAGATTGGGAGGCATCAGCGGTCAAATAGACGCGATCGAACGTGGGAGTCAACGCCAGCACGAAACGCAACGCGACGGGGGACAAATCCTGGGCTTCCTCAATAATAATTGCCCGGTAAGGTTTTTGAGTCTCGGCCAGAATGGCATCCAAAGCCATGCGACACATCTGTTTCCAGACGATCCAGCCTTTGGCTTCCATGACCCGTTTCCAGGTACAGTATAAGTGCCACAGCACCGTCCTTGTCGAGGGATGTAGGGAAAATCCTCGCCCCTGTCGCGGATGATTTTTGTAAACTTCGAGGCTGGAAATTCCCCAGCCTTCGATGACATCGATGAATTCTTCTAATAAGTAAGAAAATCCCAAATTTTCCAGCTTTTTGATATTTTTTATATGAGATTTATCGGCGGAATTTTTGACAATATTAAGCGCCTTTTTTAGGCAAAGTTTGCACTGTTTATTGTCGGCAATTGGGGGATGGGAGTAAGAATGTTGGTAGTGTTGTCGCACCAAATCGTCAACGGTCGTCACCTCCACCCCCAGCCGTTCCGGCTTTTGTCCGAGAAGCTGCTCCAAAAGCTGTTTGGAATAGGTGACGAGGGCGGCAGAATGGGTGACGAATAAAATGGGTCGATGACCCGAATCTACCAATTTTTTGACCCGGTAGAGGGCGATGATAGATTTTCCCGTACCCGGCCCGCCCTTGATCAAAATGGGGCCGCGAATCTGAGAATTTGCCAGATGTTTCTGTTGGGGATCGAGGGCGAGTAAAAACTCGGTAATATCTCCCTCCAGAAACCGATCCAAATCCTCCGGCTTCATGAGATTATATTTGGGTTCATCTCGGATCTCTTTCAAGGAGCTGGGGAACAAATTATCCAGGATGCGGCCGAAAATGCGATCGGGAAGTTCCAGGTTCAGGAGATCGCCCTCGGTTTTTGCCGCCATCAAACCCCGCCAGTATTCCCCGGGAATTTGCCACTTTCGCAGATTATTGTGCGTCAGATATTTTGGCAGTTTTTTCCAGTCCGAATGGAGGGGATTATTGGGGGCGATCGCGGGCTGTTTCAGACTTTCGGTTTGCGGCTCCGATTTCGGAGCCGGCGAATCCGCCACGGTCAGGACTTTCAGTGGGCCGGGGACGGGAAGGTTTTTATATGTGTTTTCCCTCCGCTTGCGAATGCTCAGGAAGGTGACGGCATCATTTTCGACCGTGTAAAATAGGCGATAGTTGCGACGAAATTTGATGCGATAAATGTCGGTATTTCTGATTTTTCGCGTATTGTATCCGGTGAAGAGCGGGTGCTCTTGGAAACGGCCGACGACTTTGGGAAGGTCGTTTTTAACTTGCATCGGCAAATCGAATATTTCATTGATGAATGTTTTTGACATGAACAGTTGCCAATCATGTCCTCTGGCTGCAATCATGATAGATATCACCTCAAAATAATGGCGGCAAACGGTCGGACTTGCCCCCGACCCGACGGATGTCAGAATGGGAGATCGGCGCGTCGATGCTGCACTGCACGGAGGGGGGCGAATCAAGCGATCGAGAATGGGTCAATCTGCGCTCTTGTCAGGCCCGAACCATTCAGTCGGTGCGGCAATTGGATGCAATTTTTCGGAGAAGTTGACGACTTGATTAAATCAATCTTAAAATATGTAGGCTCGGAAAGGCGACCGTATAAACTCGTAAATCAAGCCGGAATCGGGTCGATGTGACAGGGGTTGAAACGGTAAATTTGCGGATCGATCGCATATCGATCGCCCCCGAACCCTATCAAAATGGGGTGTAATTTCCGATGTCGCCCACCGGAAATTGTTGACGAACCCCCTGTTCGACAACTTCGGCAACCCCCGCCACCCCGTCGCCAACCACTTCTACATCCGCGCCGTCGAAAAGGAACGCCCCGAACTGGGCATCCCGTCAGCCGAGCGCCTGGGAGATTGGGTTCCCGACGCCGGAAGTATGTCAACGTTAAACAATGGAACGAAGTTGCACGGCCGCATCGTTCAAACGATGAGTTCCTTCCTTCACCTGAGTGATGCCACTGGCGGTTTCTTGGGAGGCTCGGTTGAGGTCATTCATCGCAATGAGTACCTGTTGAATTGCGGTGGCTTGCTGCTTGACATTGAGGGAAATTTGCTGGGAGCTAGTCACAATATTGTTGACCGAACTTGTCACCCCCGAGAAGGCTCGGGCTGTCTCTTCCGCAATGCCGACATTTTCCGCCACAGTCTTCGTCCCTGCCTCGGTGGCGGAAACCGTCTCGTCGATCGCCTTTTGAATCTCATTCACCAGAACATTTATTTTCTTCGCCGAACCCTTACTTTGGTCTGCAAGTTTGCGAATTTCACCGGAAACGACACCCAAACCCTTCCCCTGTTCGCCCGCCCGCACGGCTTCCACGGCGGCATTGAGAGCCAGCATATTAGTTTGATTTGCCAAGTTACTCACCAGGCTAGAAATCTCGCCAATCTGATTCGTTTGTTCGCTCAAACGCCGGATGTTAGTCGCGATCGCGGCAACTTTATCCTGTATAATTTCCATCCCTTGAAGGGTGCGATCGACAGCCCGGGTACCCCCTTCTGAGAGAGAGAGGGCGGCGCGGGCTTCCCGGGCGGCAGTTTCCGCCTGTTCGGCACATTGGCGCGAAGAAGCCGCCAATTCATCCATCGTGGCGTTCGTTTGGTTGGCGGCGGCTGCCTGATTTCTTGCCGTCCGTTCCTGCTCCTCCACGGTACTCAAAATTTCACTGGAAGAACTGCCAATTTGAGCCGCCACCCAATCAATCGGTTTGATGACTTCCCGACTGATAAAAATCAAAATTAAGATGCCCAATACAATGCCGGTTGCCGTACCGACGACATTGATCGCGATCGCCAGTTGAGAGAGATTTTCCATTTCCGCCTCGCGATCGCGCAACAAGTCTTCTTCGATCTGAATCATGGCGGCGATCGTCGCCCGAACCTCATCCATCTTGCCTTGACCTTCTCGGGTTAAAAATCGAGCCAGGAGTTCCTCGTCTTGGTTATTGATTTTGAGTTGAATGTTAACTTCTATCTCCCGCAATTTAAGGTCAATGAGGCGCTCCAAATCGTCAATATTTTCCTGCTGAACCGGGTTGTCGCGGGTGAGTTCGCGAACCTCCGCCACCAGAATTTCCACATCCTCTTTACCTTGGAGGTAAGGTTCGAGAAAACTTTCCCGATCCGCCACCAAAAAGCCCCGCTGGCCCGTTTCCGCATCGACCATCGACTTTTCCAGGCTTTTCAAGTTAATAATAACCTTATAGGTGTGTTTGACCCAATCGTTCGTTTCGTGCAGGCGATTGATTGTCGTCCACGACAGCACTCCCAGACCCGCCATCAGGACGAACATGATACCAAAGCCGACCCGGATGACGGGGGCGAGTTTAATTTTGCTTGTCATTGCCGAATTTTAGATGTAGAATAAAAGGAAAAAAAATCCCTTATTTGATAATATCAAATCCGATCTTTTGCCCGTTCTCCGAATTGAGATGCTGGCCCAGGAGAGTGATTCAAAACAATGGCCGACAATCATTATCGCATCCGGTTGGCAGCGATCGCGGAACTGCCCGAACTGCAAAACATCGAACGAACCGCCGCCCGATTATTTGCGACGGTGGGTTTGGCGGAAGTCGCCGAAAGCGAACCCACACCTTCGACCATTTTGCGGCATCACCAAGCCGCCGGACGGGTGTGGGTGGCGGCGGACGATCGCGATCGCCCCGTGGGATTTGCGATCGCCGCAGTGCTCGACGGCTGCGGCTACCTGCAAGAATTGTCCGTCCACCCGGCCCACAGTCGCCGGGGTTTGGGAACCCGCCTCGTGGAAACAGTCTGCCACTGGGCGAAACATCGAGGTTATCCGGCCGTCACCCTGTCCACATTCGGCGATTTACCCTGGAACGCCCCGTTTTATCAAAAATTGGGATTTCGGATACTCGGGGAAGCGGAACTGACCCCCGGACTCCTGGCCGTGCGAACCGCCCAGGCAAAAGCCGGTTTTCCCGTTGAAAGGCGGGTTTTCTTAAAATTGGATTTTCTCGATGGGGAGTAGGGAGGCTCCAGGAGTCAGGGGAGGCTCCAGGAGTCAGGGGAGGCAGATTTATGTCAGATCCGTACAAATTCCCCAATCATCTTCAGATGATTTTCGCTACAAGAAAAGGGAATTGATTCCCAAGCGGTGCAGATTTCCCACCCGTTCCTCGGCTCCCTCCGCTTCCTCCGCTCCCTCCGCTTCCTCCGCTCCCTCCGCCCCCCATTTCTTCAAGCGGCGGCTTCCGTAGATTTGATGAGGGGAAATCCCAAATTTTCCCGCTGTTCCAGATAGCGGCTTGCCACCCGGCGGGCGAGGTTGCGGATTCTGCCAATATAGCGCGTCCGCTCCGTCACGGCGATCACCCCCCGGGCGTCGAGGAGGTTGAAGCTGTGGGAACACTTGAGCACGTAGTCCAAACTCGGAAGTACCAAACCCCTGTCGATCAACTGTTCCGCCTCCTGTTCGTACAGGGAGAATAGGTTGAACAGCAAATCCGGGTTGGCCGCTTCAAAATTGTAGGTGCACTGTTCGATCTCCCCCTGGAGGTGGATGTCGCCGTAGTTGAGATCGTCGGTCCAGGCAATTTTGACGATCGCCTCCACATTTTGCAGGTACATCGCCAACCGTTCCAACCCGTAGGTGATCTCAATGGAAACCGGGCGGCAGTCGATGCCGCCACACTGCTGAAAGTAGGTGAATTGGGTAATTTCCATCCCGTCGAGCCAGACTTCCCAACCCACGCCCCAGGCGCCGAGGGTGGGCGACTCCCAGTTATCCTCGACGAAGCGGATATCGTGATCTTCGGGATGGATGCCGAGCACCCGCAGGGAGTCCAGGTAAACCTCCTGGATGTTGTCGGGGGAGGGTTTGATCAGAACTTGATATTGATAATAGTGCTGGAAGCGGTTGGGATTTTCCCCGTAGCGGCCATCGGTGGGGCGGCGGCAGGGTTCGAGATAGGCGACAGACCACGGTTCCGGGCCGATCGCCCGCAGGAAGGTGTGGGGGCTCATGGTCCCGGCGCCCTTTTCCGTATCGTAGGGTTGGGCGATCAGACAGCCGCGATCGCTCCAAAATTGGTTGAGAGTGGCAATGACAGATTGAAAGTTCACGTTCTCGATCGCTAATTCGTTCCTAAAATTTAATGATACTTGCCCTCACGCCCAAGGAGGCAGGGGAGGCGGAGGAGGCGGAGGAGGCGGAGGAGGCAAGCTTATATAGCAACCGCCAGAACGGTTAGGACAGATCTGCCAATTTGAGACCCGCCTTGAAATGAATTTCAAGGCTCACAGCAAAAGTCCACGCAAGCGTGGACTCGGTTGGAGCATAACCGTCCTAATATCAAATCCGGTTATCCCCTCCTCAACCTCCCCAATCATCTTCAGATGATTTGAGCTGTTAGCTTGGGAATTGATTCCCAAGCGGTCCAGATATCCCACCCGCTGCCCCCTCCGCTCCCTCCCGACTCCCTACACCCTACACCCTACACCCTACCCCCTACACCCTTATCCGACCATCCGCATCAGCCGCCCGCCCCGCCTCAACAGCATATCGGCCAATTCCACGATCCAGGGATTCGGCGACGCCTGGGGTTGGGCCTCCATCACGCAGGCGAAGGCCTCATCTTCCAAGCCGGCGGGGAGGCGGGAAGCACAGGCGGCCAGGGCGATCGCGGGCGATCGCCGGTTTCCCATCTGGCAGTGGACGAGGAGATCTCCCCCGTCGGGATCGACGGTTTCCATAAATTCGATCGCCCGGATGACGTGTTCGCGTTGGGGGAGGACGTACTGGGGATCGCTGTCGGGGATGTGGATGTCGTCGAACTCCAATTTCAGGCGGTGGGGGACTTGGGAAATAAATTTGGGGAGGGAGTCCCCGGAATTGGCGATGGAGATGATATGTTCGACATCGGCACCGCGATTTTTGTGGACGATATAATTTTCGAGTTGCAGTCGGGAGGAAATCCACAGTTTGGGGAGGAGGGGGTGGCAGGACTCGGAACCGCGATCGCCCGCCATTTCGGTGCTGGCCTCCGCGACCTCTTCGTTGAGGCGATCAACGATGGTTTGGGCGATGGATTGGACGTAGGGATCGGGGTCGTCGATCGCCCGCTTGATGCCGGCCAGGGCCTCGGCCGTCCGCACGAATTGGAAGGTTTCGAGCACTTTCGCCCGGACGTAGGGATCGGGGTCGTCGAGCTTGTCGAGGATGGCCTCCCAGGTGGCTTCGCGATCGCTTTTCGCCAGCACTTCGATCACCCGGGTGCGGACATCCCCGTTGGGGTGGTTCAGGGCGCGGATCAGCACGTCCCAGGCCGCCGGGGTGCCGATCGCCCAGAGCCCGTAAACGGCGTTGGCGTTGACGTAAAAATTGGGGTCGTCTAGGGCCGCTTCCAGTTGGGGGATCACCTCTTCCCGATCCAGCAGTCCCAGGGCCGTCGCCGCCCGACCCCGGACGTAGCGATCGCAGTCGTCGGCCAGAACCCTTTCCAGGGGCGCGATCGCGGCCGAGGATTTCAGGTTCCCCAGGGCCGTCGCCGCCCGCCAGCGGATCTGGGGATCGTCGTGGTTGAGGACTTTTATCAATCCGGCGACGGCGCGATCGCTCCCGATCTGCCCCAAGGCCCACACCGCCCACACCCCGGCGCTCGGAACCGTCTCCCCCAGGGCCTCCATCAGGTGCGGTTCGGCGGGGTAGCCGATCTGAACCAGGGCCCAGGCAGACCAGGCGTTGACTTCCCCGCTCTCGTGTTTCAACCCCTTCAACAACCAGGGGATCAGGCGGGGCGATCGGGTCCGTCCCAGCAGGCGAATTTTGAGCGGCAGGGGGATTTTGAGCTGTCCCACCAATGCGAAAGCCTTCGTCTGCAACCGGGGCCGGATCGCCTGGGTGAGGGCGATGCCCCGGATCGGATCGACCCGCAGCACCCAGCGCATCACCCGGACGACGACCTCTTCCGAGTCGCTCCCGGCCAGCAGCGCCGCCAGGGAATCGATGGGCAACCCCCTCTGGTACTGCTGTTGGAGCTGCGCGTCGTCGCACTGGTGCAATTGCTGTTTGAGCTGTTCGATGTCACGCGGATCGGCCATGAAGGGGCACTCAATTCGCACAAGGGGGCAATCTGACGGGGAACCCGGGGGGTCGATCTCAGGCTCGGTGCGCCGTCACGGTCATTATATCCGAAGCGTGTTGGGATGCGAGGAGAATCGTTTTTTTATTTAATGTTAATAGAATTATCGCAATTTTTTTGCTCGTCTTTTTAGATGTTCTAACACTTCATCGGTGAACGGATTTTCATCTTTTTTGAGAGTATCGATTGAGTGACTGATGCGCTGAAGCGCAACAACGGGTTGCGACGCCCTTTTTCTGGCTTTTATAACCGGAGTTTCGGACTCGGGGATTCGCCCCAAGTCGATCGCGCTCCGGCCGATATCAAAACAATCTGGATAACTCATCCCGGCCCCCAGCGCATCGTAAAATCCGGTGGAAAATGCGATCGCGACGCGGTCTCCGATGGGGCGATTCATAACGTGCGTTTGATTCGGTGTCCCCTGCCATATCATAACCGAAGTTTGCCTCGAAATGTCAACTCGATTCACTCGAATGCGCGACAGTCCCGGACGGCTAGTCTCTTCTATGGGTGGAATATTTCTCGCCCTCACCCCCGACCCCTCTCCCAATTTTGGGAGAGGGGAGTTTCACCTATTTTGTTGATAGGATTTGGGAGGTTTCCGTTTGGGAAATGGGCGGTTTAAACCCGATGCGATCGCCCAATATCCACATTATATATCGGGGGTGAAAAAGGGCGGCAGGCGGTTTTATCATGTGAACCACTTCGATAAATGTCCGGTACATTTCCGGATGCCGGGACGTGAGTTGGAGGAGGCGATCTAAATATCCCTGCATGAAACGGGTCATCAAATCCGGTTTTTTTCCTTCCGTGGTTTCCCAGCGACTATCTTCCCCCGTCGCCATCAGCCAGGGGTCGCGAATTTTGCCCGCCAATTGTTGTTGAAATCGGCGGGTGAGTCCGGTCATCCCCTGCGGGTGGTCGAGACATTCGGCAAGGGTTATCGCCCCCACCGCCGCCGTCGTCATCCCCTGTCCGTAAACGGGATTGAAGGCACAAACCGCATCGCCGAGAACCGCCAATCCTTCCGGCATCCGGGATAATTTTTCGTAGTGGCGGCGGCAATTTTCCGTCCGCCGATAACAGTGAATTGGAGACAGGGGTTCGGCATGGCGAATCGCCTCGTATAAAATCGGGTCGGCGAGACTTTCGGCAAATGCCAAAAATCCGGCTTCGTCGCCGGGGGGATAGTCCCGACCCAATCCCGCCAAGGTCAAAATCCACTGATTATTTTCGACGGGATAGAGAACGCCACCGCGTTTCTGATGGGGTGGGGAAGCTTGCAAATACAAGCCTTTCCAGGGGGCGGTAAAATTCGCCGGAATTTGATACCGTCGGGAAGCATAACCGAGAAATGAGTTGATGACGGTTTCCTCCGGGGAGCGATCGCCCAATTCTTCCAGCCATTTGGGAGTCGATGAATTGCGACCGCTGGCATCGACGACCAGATCGGCGGTCAGGGTTTCCGGCTGCGATTCTTCCGGGGAATTTTGCCCGTATTTTTGATATCGAACGCCGACAATTCGGGACGTTTCGGAATCGGTTAAAAAGCCCGTAACTTTGCTATTTTCGAGTAATTCAAAGTTGGAAAACTGTCGCAGGCGGCGGGCGATCGCCCATTCCAAAAGAGGACGGCTGCAAGTCGCCGTCAACAGATCCGAGGAAATGTTGGGTTGTCGCGTATTTCCCACATACCAACGAAAATCCGTCGTCCAATTCAACCGGGGCACTCCCATCGCCATCAATTCGGCTTCCAAACCGGGAAATAGCCCTTCGAGGATGTATTTTCCCCGAGTCAAAAGGGCGTGGACGTGGGTGGCTTGGGGAACGCCGGGGCGGCGTTCGGGTGCGTCCGGGAAGCGATCGCGTTCGATTAGGATAACCCGTTCAAAGCGATCGCACAAAATGCGGGCGGCGAGGAGTCCGGCGATGCTACCGCCAATGACAACCGCTTGGCAAAGGTGAGAATGTGTCATCTGAAATTAAAGTTAGTGATTCCAACCCATTGTAGGGGCGAATGGTATTCGCCCTCCGAGACCATCGGAAACAGACAAGAGACCATTAGATCAGATCTAGTTTTTTAACTAAACAGACTCCCAATCATTGATCGATTATTTTTGCTACAAGAAAAGGCAATTAAGTCCCGAGCGGTCTGAATATTTATATGGAAACCAAACCCACTCGCCCCGGCGATCGATATATCCCCAATCCGCCCCGAGTCGGACGGCCGCGAGTCCGTTTTCAAAGGCGGCGGCGCCGTCGAACTGCGGGGGGATTTTCATCTCGCCTTTCGTGTCGATGTATCCCCATTTCTCCCCGATTTTAACGGATGCCAATTTTTCGGAAAATGACTTGGTTTCGGAAAAGTTTCGAGAAAATTTTGATGTCCCCGTTTTGTCGATATATCCCCAATTTTTACCGATTTTAAAAGGAGCCAAATTTCCGGAAAAATCCCAGGCGAAATCAAACCGGGGCGCGATCGCGATCTTCCCCGTTTTGTCGATATAACCGATTTTCCCATCCGCGACCACCATCGCCAACCCCTCCGAAAAGCGCCAGGTGAGGTCAAATTGGGGCGGGACGACCCGCTCTCCCCGTCCGTTGATATATCCCATTTGGCGATCGACCCGCACCGCCGCCAACCCTTCTCGAAATTCCGAGGCGCTGTCAAAGTCGGGGAGAATTACAAATTGACCGGTTTTATCGATATAGCCCATTTTGATGGAATCCGATTCGGATTTGATGCCAACCGATGCCAAATTCGCTCCGAAACTCCAGGCGAAGACAAATTGACGGGGAATTATTGCGTTTCCAGTTGTGTCGATAAATCCCCATTTTCCGTTTAATTTTACCGCAGATAATCCCCGGGAAAAGCTCCAGGCGACATCGAATTGGGGGGGGATGACGGGGCGGTTGGTGCGATCGATAAAACCCCATTTCGATTTGACCGCGATCGCCGCCAACCCTTCCGAAAATCCCGAGGTTCCGTCGTATTGCGGGGAAATAACCATCCGGCCGCTTTTGTCGATATATCCCCATTTTTCATTTTGGCGGATGGGGAACAGGGGCTCTGAGGTTGGGGATGCGATCGCCTCGAAAATATTGCCGTTTACCATATCCCCCTTTAGCGGTCAGCCGTCAGCTTTCAGCCGTCAGCTTTCGTCAAATTCCCCCCCATTATATCATATAATGAAACGACCCTGCCCTTGAAAAGGGGGGACTTTGAGTCAACCGGCGTACCTGATCAACTTGAAAATTACCGTAATACTTTTTACTTTTTTAATTCGAGTCGGAACATACTATTTGAGAACGACACAGTGCCGGCGGGGCCGCAGGATCATGCCCTCCCGTTCCAACTTCGTCATCATCCGGGTGACGCTGACGCGGGTGGTTCCGATCACATCAGACATTTCCAAATGGGTGAGGCGGAGGTTGATTAACGTGCCCTCTTCGACGGGACAGCCGAACTTTTTCGCCAGCCATCTCAGAAAATTCAACAGCCGTTCGTCGGTGCGTTGGGTTTGCAGGAGGCTGTGTAGTTCCTCCATCTGGTGCAAATAGTATAAAATCCGATCCAACTCTTGGGGCCACTGTGCGGAGGGGATAAGATTGACTTTGACCGGCGTCAGACATTCAATTTGATAGGGGTTGAGTCGGGACAGGGGTTGACCGATAATTTCTCCGGGTCCCCAATATCCCAAACCGATCAAATTTCCCTCGTCGCCCCAAGTCAAGGTGCGGACGACCCCCTCCTCTATCTTCCACAACGCATCGGGCCAGAGGGGAACGAAATCGCCCCGGCAAAAACGGCGGGATTTCAGGTTGTCAGGGACGGCGACAAGCTGCAAGGTAGCCACGGCAACACCTACGGGAATGGGGAACGCTTACAGCAAAAAGCGTAACGCTTTTAGGTTAACTGAAGGTTTAAACGAGATTAAAAACGAGATGAAATTCGGGTTGGGAGTCGGCAAAAGTCAACAGACAACAGGCGACGGGCGATAGTTGGGAGGTATAGCGCTGTGCGCTGGGGTGTAGGGTGTAGGGATGGGAAATTCCCTTGTCATCAGGATTTCAAGGTTTGTCCTCCTTTCGGAAACTGTAAATAGACGATCGCTCGCCGCTATATAGCAGTGTGAAATGATTCGTGAAAATTTGAGCGGCTCAAAGCCCCCAGGATTGGGGGTTTGGGGGCCAGGTATTTTTCAGAATGACTTCACGCCGCTATACATTCCTACGATTGATTTGCCAGGTGTCCCAACCCGGCCTAGGATGTGGGATAATCTCAAATCCCGATTCGCGACAGCGCACTTATCGCCAACCCAAAAACATCTGTAGTGGCGGTAGTCGGGAATCGCGAGAAGGACAATTTAATTGTCAATTATCAATTGTCAATTATCAATTCTTCCCCACACCCTTATACGGAGGTAAAATCGTGGCCCTCTATCTCGACTCAGCCATTCTCCCGGAAGCCCAGGCCGCCAGCCAGTTCGGATGGGTGAAGGGAGTCACCACCAACCCCACCCTGTTGGCGAAAAGTGACCTTTCCCCGGAAGAAACCCTGAAGGGACTCCGGGAACTTTTCGCGGGGGAGATTTACTATCAACTCGCCGCTTTGGATTTCGAGGGAATGGTTTCGGAAGCCTGGGCGGCTTACAATATCCTCGGGGAACAGACGGTTTTGAAGGTGCCCGCCACGGCTTTGGGGTTCCACGTCGTCTCCCACCTGTCGCCGAAAATTTGCTGTTCCGTCACCGCCATTTACAGTGCGGCACAGGCAGCGGTGGCGAGGGAAGCGGGGGCCAAATATGCGATCGCCTACGTCAACCGGGCCACCCGACTCCTGGGAGATGGCGTCGCCCTGGTTCGGGAGATGGCGGACATCCTCGCCGGAAGCGACACCAAAATTCTCGCCGCCAGTATCAAATCCCCCGCAGAAGCCGCCGCCACCCTCCAGGCGGGCGCCTACCACCTCACCCTCCCCTTCGACATCCTGCAAGCCCTCACCACCCACGAACTGTCCGAGCGAACGGTGGAGGAGTTCAGCAACAACGGCCGGGGATTGCTCGATTAAAATATAGCTTTCAGCAGTCAGCTTTCAGCTATCAGCTTGCCGTTTAGGGCCGATCGCGCGGAGGTTTTGGACTTGAAGGAATCCCGAAAAATGCAGTTTCTCGGATTGCATAAACGCCGCGACTGCGTACAAATATCAAAAAAACTGTAGTTGACTGACAATTAGAGACAGATGTGGACGAAAAGCGGGTGGTCTATCTGGGTGGCGATCGCGGGTTTTTACGCTCCGGCGGGATGGGTTCAACTCCCGGCATTGGCGGAGCCGACACTCATCGCCCAACAGTCCGATTCGGGCGCGGCGGATGCCAGCTTGCAACGGGGAATGGAACTGTTGCGAGAAGGGACGGCAGAATCGCTGCGGGCCGCAATTCCCTATTTTGAGGAGGCGGCGAGGTTGTACGAACAGACGGGCGATCGCGCCAACCAAGCTTTCGCTCAACTGGCATTGGGTCGAGTCTACAGTGACTTGGGGGAAAAGCAACAAGCCCTGGAGTATTACGAGCAAGCGCTACCTTTATTTCAAGCGGTGGGCGATCGCTCCCGGGAAGCTACCACCCTCAACAATATCGGTAGGGTCTACTCCGCCTTGGGGGAAAAACAGACAGCCTTGGAGTATTACGAGCAAGCTTTGCCCTTGAGACGAGAAGTGGGCGATCGCTCCGGGGAAGCCACCACCCTCAATAGTATCGGTGGGGTCTACTCCGCCTTGGGGGAAAAGCAGACAGCCTTGGAGTATTACGAGCGAGCTTTGCCCTTGAGACGAGAAGTGGGCGATCGCTCCGGGGAAGCCACCACCCTTTACAATATTGCTTTTCTCCAACGTTCCCAAGGCTCACTCACCGAAGCCCTTGCCAACATGGAACAGGCGATTGGCCTAATTGAAGAACTCCGCAGCCTCGCCCCATCTGGCGAACTCCGCCAAACCTTTTTCTCCACCGTTCAAGACCGTTACCAGTTCTACATTGAGCTATTGATGCAACTGCATCAACAAAACCCCCAAAAAGGATATGACGCGATCGCATTCCACGCCAGCGAGCGATCGCGCGCCCGGACCCTGTTGGAATTGCTGCGGGAAGCCAACGCCGATATCCGCCAAGGTGTCGATCCGGAATTGGTGGCCGAAGAACGCCGTTTGCAACAAAAACTCGATGCCGCAGAAACCCGCCGCCTGGAAATTTTCGGCGACGACAATTCCACCCGCACCCAAAAGGAAAATATCCAAGCGGAACTCACCGAACTTTTGAAACAGTACGAAGAAATCCGAGCCCGAATTCGCGCTGCCAGTCCCCGCTACGCCGCCCTCACCCAACCGCAACCGCTGACGTTGGTGGACGTGCAACAACAGGTGGTGGACGAAGAGACGGTTTTGTTGCAGTATTCCTTGGGGGAAGAAAGCAGCTATCTCTGGGTCGTCACCCCCACGGAAATGACCGTCCACGAACTGCCGGGGCGAGAAGAAATTGAAGCCAAAGCGGATGATTTTCTGTACGCCATCACCAGTGTTACCCGACGCGACAATCCGCGCTGGGTGAATGCCGCCGCCCGGGAATTGAGCGAAATGATACTGCAACCCGCCGCCGATCACTTGCAGAAAAAACGACTGTTAATTTCCGCCGATGGTA
>NZ_JAYFER010000602.1:0-252 GCF_055795065.1 Lyngbya sp. CCY1209 | reverse complement strand
TGAATTGTTAATTGTTAATTGTTAATGATTAATGATTAATGATTAATTTAACCCCAGTTGAAATCGAACGGGCAACCAGAGACGGTTGCCCCCACGGCAGGTTGGGGGCGATATCAGATGCCCCGGAATTAGAAACTGAAACAATTAAAAATTATGAATTGTTAATTGTTAATTATTAATTGTTAATGATTAATTGTTAATTGAAACCCAGTTGAAATCGAAAGAGCAACCAGAGACGGTTGCCCCCACGGC
>NZ_JAYFER010000601.1:0-219 GCF_055795065.1 Lyngbya sp. CCY1209 | reverse complement strand
ACTATATATATGTACGATTTCAGAGAACGGGTGGATTGAGCGATCGCTTTCGAGAGAGAGATTGAGAACCATCGTGATTTGGCGGAAAGATATCGTCTTTGACAATCACGAGATTTTCCCCGTCGCCTCCCCAATCAACTGGCGAGAATCATACTATATATATGTACGATTTCAGAGAACGGGTGGATTGAGCGATCGCTTTCGAGAGAGAGATTGAGA
>NZ_JAYFER010000600.1:0-26640 GCF_055795065.1 Lyngbya sp. CCY1209 | reverse complement strand
ACGCCCCGCGATCGCGCCGAACCGCCGGGGATGTCGGCCACGTTCAGGGGGTAGGCCTTGCCCATGCGGTTGAGGATGACCATCTGCTCGGCGGTGGTCGTCCGGTAGGTGGCGACGGGGAAATCCTCCCCGGTTTCGACGGTGATATCTTCTGACATCCGCGATCGCGACTCGGCCGTTTTGGGGGGCACCCGCCGCACGTACCCCCGATAAGATACCTCGACGACGGTATCTTCTTCGGGGAGTTGGGGGCGCAGAATCGGGGCTTTTTTGGGTGGGTCGCTGGTGGCGGTACCGCCTCCCGACGGCTCGGCGGCCGGTTCCGGCGTAGAGGAAATAATCCGGGTGCGGCGGGCGTCGCCGTAGCGCTTTTTGAGCGATCGCAGCTCTTTTTTCAAGGATTTAAGCAGTTCCGACCGGTCCTCCAACAGCCGGTGCAGCCCAGCGATCTCCGCCGTCAGCTCGTCGAATTCGTCCTGCAACTTCTGCCGTTCCAACCCCGTCAGCCGCCGCATCGGCATCGCCAAAATCGCGTCCGCCTGCTGTTCGTCGAGGTCCAGGCGGGTTTGCAGGGAGACTTTCGCCGTGCTCCCGTCCGGGGCGTTCCGCAAAATCGCGATCGCCTCGTCCAAATTCGACAGGGCCTTGAGCAACCCCGCCACCAGATGGATGCGGCGATCGGCTACCCCCAACTCGTGGGTGTAGCGCCGCACCAGGGTGCGCTCCCGAAATTGCAAAAATTCTTGCAGGATCTGCCGCAGGCTCAATTGTCGGGGCTGGTTGTTCACCAAAGCCAGGAAAATCGCCCCGAATTTCGACATCAGATCCGTGTGTTGGTAGAGGTGGTGTAAAACCACTTCCGGGGTGGCCTCCCGCTTCAGCTCGATCACCACCCGCATCCCCTCCCGGGAGCTCTCGTCGCGGATGTCGGAAATTCCCTCCAGACGCCCGGTATTGACCAAACCCGCCACCTTTTCGATCCAGCCCGCTTTGTTGACTTGGAAGGGCAGTTCCGTCACCACGATCGCGGTTTTCGTCCGCCGCCGGCCGGCCGTGGGCACCTGTTCGATGCGGGCGACCCCCCGCATGACGATGCTGCCCCGGCCGTGGGTGTAGGCGTCGGCGATGCCCTCCGTGGCGACGATTTCCCCCCCGGTGGGGAAGTCCGGGCCGGGGATCAGTTGCAGCAATTTTTTGTCCGGGAGATCGGGGCGATCGATTAAAGCGATCAACCCGTCCACCACTTCCCCCAAATTATGGGGCGGGACGTTGGTGGCCATGCCCACGGCGATGCCGGAGGAGCCGTTGAGGAGGAGGAAGGGCACTTGGGCGGGGAGAACCGTGGGTTCCTGCTGGGAGTTGTCGAAGTTGCTGGCAAAATCGACGGTGGCCTCCCCCACCTGGGTCAATAGGCCCTCGTTGCCGATCACGGCCAGCCGAGTTTCCGTGTACCGCATGGCGGCGGGGGGGTCGTTGTCCACGGAACCGAAGTTGCCGTGCCCGGCCAGGAGGGGATAGCGGCTGGAGAAGTCCTGCACCAGGCGGACCAGGGCGTCGTAAACCGACTGGTCGCCGTGGGGGTGGTATTTGCCCAGGACGTCCCCCACGACGCGGGCGCACTTCCGGTAGGGGCGATCGGGGGTCAGTCCTAGTTCGTGCATGGCGTAGAGGATGCGGCGGTGGACGGGTTTGAGTCCGTCCCGGACGTCCGGCAACGCCCGCCCCACGATCACACTCATGGCGTATTCGAGGTACGACTGCTGCATTTCGGTGTGGAGCGACGTGGGGATCACTTCCCCGGAGAGGAGGTTTAACTGTCTGGCCATGAGGAAAGATCGGTGTGAGTATCTATAGCGGGGAACAG
This sequence comes from Lyngbya sp. CCY1209, assembly GCF_055795065.1. Classification (NCBI taxonomy): domain Bacteria; kingdom Bacillati; phylum Cyanobacteriota; class Cyanophyceae; order Oscillatoriales; family Microcoleaceae; genus Lyngbya; species Lyngbya sp. CCY1209. The sequence continues at coordinate 24,776 of NZ_JAYFER010000600.1, read as the reverse complement.
GGAACGGAAAAAACAAATGTTGACCGTCTGGATGTGAGTGTTGGTCTTTGTCCTGACCGTTCGGGCAACTGCCACGAGAATTGACCGAGGTTTAAAAACGCTGGAGTTGAAGCCGTCGCGGACTTGTTGTTTTTTACGTCATACCATTTTAATTGCAGACCGGGCAACACCACTCAACCCCGGTTTTTGCCGTCGTCGGGCGACGGGTCGAAGTCCGAGACGAGTCGAATCTGTGGGGTTTGTACCCTGACGGCTCTCGGTCTCAATGGCAATGTCGGACATCTCTCGCTACACTGTTTGGAGTTGTGCCCGGGTTGGGGGTGCGATCGCCAGACCGCCACCTCGGCCGGAGATTAATTGCTCCCGGGGAGGGGAGTCGGCCGAGCGGCTTCGGGAAAAACCCGATCGGAGATTCCTTGCAGTTTTGTAGGGAGAAGCCATTTATTCTAAGATCGAGCAAAACCCAAAGTGCTGTCAACTGCTCCCCCCCAGAATGGGTTTCGAGCGGGTCAGAGTCGCAACCGTCCCCGTCCATTTGACTTCGGAGATTTCGGAGGTTGTTTTCGTTCCGATTGACACTCCCCGCCCCTTCCGGGCGGGGCTTGAAATCCCGGTTTTGGGTCATAATGAAAAGCGGGGCTTTTTGCGCGCCCGACTTTTTCAATCCAGGTCGTGCTAAGATTGCACATCGTTACTGGAGAGTTTGTCCAGCGGAGATTTAGATGAAGACCGTTCTGATTGTAGAAGACGATCCGGTTAACGCCCGCGTTTTTGCCAAAATCTTGAGCAAGCGGGGGGGGTTGGCTGTCCAACACACGGAAGATGTGGATAAAGTCATAGAGATGGCCCGCACCAAAGAGGCCGACCTGATCTTGATGGACGTGTCCCTGGCCCGCAGTGTCTACGACGGCAAGGCGGTGGACGGCATCAAAATTACCCAATTGCTCAAGGGCGACCCGGAGACGGCGAACTTGCCGATCATCCTGGTGACGGCCCACGCGATGGCCGGCGATCGCGAAGATTTTTTGGCCGAAAGCGGTGCGGACGACTACATTTCCAAACCGGTGATCGACCACCAAGAATTTGTGGAAAAAATCAAGTCGCTGTTGCCGAAAGAATGACGAGAAGCGACCGATGCCCCATTGCGCCGGCGATTGTCCGTAGCATCTCGATCGCCTCCGGTTTTCCCTCTCCCACCGCTAAGGCATCCCCGGGGCGGGTTGGTCTTCGAGGGCGGTGATGGTCTCTCGCATCTGCGGCGTCGAGAGAAAGGCCTGGGTATCCCGGATCAGCCGGTCGCCCCACAGGTTTTCCCGTAAAAATTCCACGTCGGCGTAACGGATGTCCAGTTGCAGGGCCGTCTGTCCGAGTTCCAGCGCCTTTTCCGCCTCGCCTCGGCGGTGGAGGGCGACGGCGATCGCCAGCATAGGTTCGGCCGCGGCTTCGTCGATGGCGATCGCTTCTCGCCAGCGGCGGACGGCCGACTCGGTTTCTCCGAGTTCGTACTCCACCAGCCCGATATTGTTGATCGCCGGCCAGAGGCTCTTTTCCTGTTCGTAGGCTTTCTCGTAGCGGGCGATCGCCTCGTCGAACTGTTCCAGCCGGAAATAGGCGTTACCGAGGTCGAACAGGGCGCCGGGCACGTCGGGTTGGAGTTGCAACCCCTTTTCGATTTCATCGACGGATTTCTGATACTCCCCGCGGCGAAAATAGGCTTCCCCCAGCACGAAGAGAATCCCCGGATTGTCGGGCTCCAGGGCGCGGGCCTTTTGCAGGGCTTCGATGCCCTCCTCCACCCGCTCCGTCTGGACGTAGAGGCTGCCCAGCAGCGCCCAGGTCTGATAGTTGTCCGGGGCCAGTTGGGTGGCCAGTTCCGCCCGGGGAAGGGCGAGTTGATATTGCTGGAACCGCGTCAGTTGGGCGGCTTCCTCGATCAGTCCCAGTCCCGTCTGTTCGAGTTGCTCCGATTCGAGTTTCAGGGTGTAGGGCAACAGAGCTTGGGCGGCCGCGGGCCGGACGGAACCCGCCAGACCGAGGGCGACGGAAAGCGCCAGCAGGGGAATGCGGTCGAGTCCGGTCAAAGGTGAAAATTTCGAGATCCAAATCATGATTAACAATTGTAAGCGATCGCGGAATGGGGAATGGGGAATGGGGAATGGGAAGCGGAACCTCCCGAGTTCCTGCGTTTCCGGGTCTTTGGAACCCATCCCGATCTCGGCGATCGGGTGAACCCTGACCAGAATTGTAGTCCAAGCCCAATTTTTGGGAGTCGGGGGAGAATGAATTGATAATTATCAATGGTCAATTATCAATTATCAATTGTTCAGGGGCAGCAAAATTTCAAATTCCGTCCCCACGCCGAGTTGCGATCGCAGCTCGAATTGGCCCCCGTGTTTGGCGGTGACGATCTCGTAGCTGAGTCCCAAACTGGTTTCTTTGTCGGCGCGGCGGCGGGTGGAAAAGGAGTCCAATATTTTTTGCCGCTCTCGGGGGGACATTCCGGGGCCATTGTCGGCAATTTGGATCGACACCCACCGCCGTCCGGGACTCGACGGGTCGGGGGTGCTCCCGTCGCCCAGACAGACTTTGACGGTGATGTCGATCCGGGGCCGCTCGCCGCGGTCCTCCGGGGAGGCTGGCCCGAACTCGTCCACCCAATCCCGTCGGACGGCGCGATCGATCAGGGCGTCGATGGCGTTGGTGAGGATATTCATGAACACCTGATTGAGTTGTCCGATGTAGCAGGAGACGGGCGGCACCGGGCTGTAGTGGCGGGCGATGGCGATGCCGGAAATGCGGCTTTTGAGCAGCAACAAGATGCCGTCCAAACACCCCTGCAAGTCGGCCGGTTTCGGGTGTACGTCGTCGATGTGGCAAAAATTCTGCAAACCCGTCGCCAGCCGGTTCAGCCGTTCGGCACCGCCGTGGATGCTTTTGGTGAGGCGGGGCAGATCCTCCCGCAGAAAGTCCAGCTCGATTTCCTCCCTCCGCGATCGCACCTCGGCCGGCATTTCCGGGACGTACCGTTCGTAAGCCGACAGCAGCCCCATCAGATCGTCGGCGTATTGAGTCAGGTGGGTCAAATTGCCCCAGATGAACCCCACCGGGTCGAGAATCTCGTGGGCCACCCCGTCCACCAGCCGCCCCAAGCTGGCCATCTTTTCGCTCTGGATCATCTGCACCTGGGTGCGTTCGTAGCGGACTTGGGTTTCGATCCCCCGGATCTGCCAGTGGGCGATGTTCAGGTCGTCGATACTGAGGATGGAATAGGGGATGGGGTCGGTTTCCCCGTGTTTGACGACGACGGGTTCGGCCAGCAATTCGGGCGGCCGGCGGAAGGCTTGGCGAGCCGCCTCCAATAGGGTGAGGCGATCGGGCAAAATCAGCGTCGGCACCCCGGCGTAACTGTGGCAGACCCCCACGGACTCCGCCTGCAGCAGTTCCCACCCCCGCGGCCGGATTGGCAATTCCAACAGTTGCCGCCGCGAGAGCAACCCCGACAGGCGGGGCGGTCGAGAGCCGTCGTCCCAGAGCAGAACCCCCGGCAGCAGGGGGTTCTGCCGAAATTCTCGAATCACTTCCCCGGCGCGACAGTGGGAACGGACGCCGAAGTGATAGCTCGGCAAATCTCCCAGAGTGGCTTCCAAATCCAAATCTGGGCGATTTCCTTCTAGGAGTCGGGGGGGGGATAAATGGGTCGTCAATTCATCTGACACGGGACAAAATTGGGCGCAGCTCGGGTCTGCCGTCGCGAGCTCTGGGTTTCACGGCAAAACGGGGATGATTCCTCGGTGTGGCGAATCGCACCACCTGCGTTTAATATATCAGTTTTCGGGGGTGTCCGGTTCTCCGACGCCGAGCCAAAATCCGTCTGGGGCGACGGTGCGATCGCATTCGAGAGGGGACAGGTTGATGCCTTTAGCCCGAAACAGGTTGCATCCGACGAATGTTGCCCCCTCGAGGCGGGCGCGTTCCAAATTGGCCCTTTGGAGATCGACATTTCGCAAGTGAACCGATCGCAAATCGGCGTTGTACAAGTCGGCCCCCTGCAAGTTGATGTCGCACAGGGTGGCCCCCCGCAAATTGCCGGAGCGCAGGTTGGCTCGGGACAGGTTGCTAGTCCGGAGGGTGGCATCGGCGAGATTGCTGTGGTAGAGTTGGATGTCGCCGAACTCGACCTCGAGGATCTGGGTTTTTTGGAGGTTCGCGTAGCTGAGGTTGGCGTAGGGCATATGGAGTTGGACCAGGTGGGAGCCCTCTAAGTCGATGTCTTCCAAGTTGGCTTCAAATAAATTGGCCCTGTTGAGGGCGATCGCCCCAAAGTTACGCCTTCCTTCCGCATATTGAGACAATAACTCCTTCGCACTTAATTCCTGCATCTCGCTCTTTGAGCCGTAAACGTGCCATCCCATACCGCAGGGGAGTCCGGGTATTTTGGCTGAATTCTGATTGACAATTTACCGCCTCGTAACAAAAGTTTAAGTTGTGTTAATCTTTTTTTAGGGTTTGGGGCGATCGCCGAAAATCGACCCATTTTCGATGGGATCTCGCCGTTCCCATCCCATCAGTCAAACCGATGAGAGTATTCAAGGAATCAAATAGCCGGTGGTTTTGTAGATGTAGTCTTGGACCCGCTGATAGGCGCCGGGGTTGCCGTGGGGATTGATGACAATTTGCTCCCGGGCGTTGGGCAGCCAAAACAGAATCCGCTGGGTGGCATCGCAGCTAAAGGCTTGGATGCGGCTCAAGTCGATGATATATTCGTTGCGATCGTAATTGATTCTGACCCAAGAGCCGGCGGCGGGGGTGCCCGCCGTTTGCTGTTTGATATAGTCGAGGATAATTTGATAGGCTTCCGGGTTGGTTTTGGGATGGATGATGATGGGCTGGTTGCCATCTTTCAACCAAAACGTCAGGCGATGATTCGGCCCGGCACAGAACGCACCGATGCCGGCTAGGTCGATTATATAGGTCTCCCTTTCGTAAAGCAGTTTGATCCAGTGCGCCACGAGATCACCTCAACCCGCGAGTCCTTCGATAGCAATTTTCAATCTCATCAGGTCCATTTTGAATCAGGGTGTCGGGTGTCGGGAATTTTAGTAGGGGCGCAAGGCACGGCGCCCCGAGCCTGAGATTGAATTGCCTTCAATTCCCAACTCCCCATTCCCGATTCCCCCGATCAGGGTGTCGGGAAGAATTGATAATTGTCAATTGTCGATTGTCGATTGTCAACGATCGATTAATCCTCCTTGCCCTCGGACATTCAATTTTAGACCTCACCCGACGGAGAAATGGGATGTCATTGATGAAAACTGTCAGAAAATGTGGCATTGGGAATGACAGAAAGAACGGGGGGCACTCCGGGCCGACGACCATCGATTCGACGCCCGGACTGCCATTCCATCTAGGGGGCGTCGGCTGACGCATTCAGCACCGCACTCAACTTGCCGTCCGGGTCGCCTTTGTTTTCATCTCCTCCGGCGCCGTTCCGCGAGAGTTCCGAACCGCAAGCTGCCTCGACGAAGCCCCGGAATAGGGGGTGAGGGGCGTTGGGTCGGGACTGAAACTCGGGGTGGAACTGGGTGGCGATGAAAAACGGGTGTCCGGGAAGTTCGATGATCTCCACCAGGCGACCGTCGGGGGAGGAGCCACTGATAACATAACCGGTTTCCAGGAACAGCGTCCGGTAGGCGTTGTTAAATTCGTACCGGTGGCGGTGGCGTTCGTAGACTACCTCTCGATCGTACAGCTTGGCGGTGAGGGTATCCGGTTGCAGGCGGCAGGGATAGAGTCCCAACCGCATGGTGCCGCCGAGATCGACGACATCTTGCTGTTCCGGCAACAGGTTGATCACCGGGTTGGGGGTGTCGGGGTCGAATTCGGCGCTGTCGGCCCCCGGGAGTCCGGCGCGGTATCGCGCCCATTCGATGATCGAACATTGCATCCCCAGACACAGACCCAAAAAGGGGATTCGATGTTCTCGGGCGTGGTGGATGGCGGCGATTTTGCCGTCGATGCCCCGCACCCCGAAGCCGCCGGGGACGATGATGCCGTGGACGCCTTCGAGGCCGGCTTCGACGTCGGCGGTTTGCAGGTCTTCGGAGTTGACCCAGCGCAGGTTCAGTTCCGCCCCGAGGGCGATCGCGGCGTGGCGGAGGGCTTCGACGACGGACAGGTAGGCATCGCTCAACTGGATGTATTTGCCGACGATCGCGATTTCGATATTCTGGCGCGGCAGGGGGGAAATGTCGGTGCCCCGGCGGTGGTAGAGGCGATCGACGAGGGTTTGCCACGCGCTGAGATCCGGTTGCCGCTGTTCGAGTTGCAGCAGTTCCAGGGTTTGCTGGGCGAGTCCCTCCCGTTCCAAAATCAGCGGCACTTCGTAGATGCTATCCGCGTCTTGGGCGGTGATGACGCTCTCCACTTCCACATCGCAGAATTCCGAGACTTTTTCTTTGAGGCCGGGGGGCAAGGGGCGATCGCACCGGCACACGAGGATATCGGGCTGGATGCCGATGGACCGCAGTTCCTTGACGGAGTGCTGGGTGGGTTTGGTCTTCATCTCCCCGGCGGCGCCGATGAAGGGCATCAGGGTGACGTGGAGGTAGACTACGTTTTTGCGGCCGACGTCCTTGCGGAACTGCCGGATGGCCTCCAAAAAGGGCAGGGACTCGATGTCCCCCACGGTGCCACCCACTTCGGTGATCACCACGTCGGAGTTGGTGTTTTGGGCGACCCGGTGGATGCGTTCCTTGCACTCGTTGGTGATGTGGGGGATCACCTGGACGGTCCCCCCCTGGTAGTCGCCCCGCCGTTCTTTGTTGATCACGGCCTGGTAGATGGAACCGGCGGTGACGCTGTTGAGGCGGGACATGGAGGTGTCGGTAAATCGTTCGTAGTGTCCGAGGTCGAGGTCGGTTTCGGCCCCGTCCTGGGTGACGAAGACTTCCCCGTGCTGAAACGGGCTCATGGTGCCGGGATCGACGTTGATGTAGGGGTCCAATTTGAGGATCGATACGGAATAGTCCCGGGATTTCAACAGGCGCCCCAAACTCGCCGCGACAATTCCCTTGCCGATGCTGGAGACAACACCACCGGTAATAAAAACAAACTTGGTCATAAAAATGTGATCCAACGCTAACCCTGCCTTTGGGAACTGTACTCATTGTGCCACAATCCTATCCGGGGGTTTGGAGGACTACCCAAAAACGCCCGAAAGCAAATATTGACGGGCGATCGGCGCTTCCAATTCGGGGAAAATGTGATTCGCATCGCTCCCAATTTTCGCCCATTCTCCGACGAATTTCCTCCGGAAACAATCCATCGGTGAAGTTCGGATCGGATCGTCATTGCCAAATTTCTCGCACCCATTTTTTCGGTTCCCCGACATTCCTCCGAAGCCGGCCCTGATTTTCGTTCAGTTGTCGCAAATTTTGGGGACGAAAAAAACGATTTTTCGAGTCCGCACTGACATTTTTGATGGGTGGATTTTGGGCGGAGGATTATCAACCTGATCATTCAACTCGAACCGATGCTTTTCAAATTCCGTCCGGCTCTCGAACCGTCGGAATGATCCCTCTGACAACACGACTCCCATACACCATCGCCGATTGAAATGGCAATCGATCGCACTTCTGCACGAGACTGTGGCTTTTCAGTTACCCAAAATCATGATACCGCAGATCGACTCGATCGGCTTCGGGGTGAAACCACCGGACCGGGCAATTTCTCGCGGACTGTTCGGGAAGTGCCCGCCGCTGGGGCTTCCGCAGTGCGGAATCCGCTGCCGTGGCGGATGTCCGGGAAGGAGATGCGGGGGACTCCGGGCCGGTCGTCCGGGGTCGGTTGTCGGACGTTCAATTGTCGCCGGCGACCCCCCGCCGGCAATGCCGGGGGAAAAATCGCCCTCGGCGAGATTCTCTCATTCTCGACCCCCACGAACGACACGTTCAAAAAGATTGCTCTCCCGTTCCGGAATCCGCTCAAAATACCGTGAAGAGAGGACAAGATTAGGTCATTTTGTTTTAACTTCTCAGCGGTCAATTTTCCCTGGAAGTTGACAACCCATCTCATCCGGTTGATTCGATTCAATTGGGTGAGATTTTTATGGGAGGCAATCGGTGGGATGCAATAGGCAATAGGAGGCAATAGGCAATAGGCAATCGGTGGGAGGTGGGAGGTGGGAGGTGGGAGGTAGGGAAGGGGGGATGGGGGGAAATTGGAAACCTCCGCGATCGGGAACATTTTGAGGTACAATTCATTCGGTCTCTAATAGAAACTCCCATCGCTTCGATTTCCCGGTGACTCTCTTGTAAACGCATCCGATTCTATTTTATCATCTACAACAATGAAATTCAAAGCATTTACCCCGATCGCACTTTTATTCTTATTCCTTATCCCCTCAAAATCGACGGCGGAGGCGAGTTGGGGTTCGCCCCCGGCGATCGCCCAAAGTTTACAAAATGAAAGCCGACCGATGAGCCAAACCCCAAGCGATTCCCCCGCCGGACTTTACGTCCAATCCGAAGCTGAAACCCAACTGGCGTTTCCCCTCAAACGGACGAGCGTAAACGCCCAAGTGTCGGGGAACGTGTCGCGGGTGGCGGTGACTCAAATCTTTGAAAATCCCTTCGATGAACCCTTAGAAGCCATTTATATTTTCCCCCTCCCCGACGAAGCGGCTGTTGACGAAATGGAAATCAAAATCGGCGATCGCATTATCAAAGCCGATATCAAAAAGCGGGAAGAGGCGAGGGAAATTTACGAACGGGCGAGGGAACAGGGACAGACGGCAGGTTTACTCGAACAAGAAAGAGCGAATATTTTCACTCAATCTTTGGCAAATATTAGACCCGGAGAAACTATCGAAGTCACCATCCGCTACAGCGATCGCCTGCAATTCGACGGGGGGGATTACGAGTTCGTATTTCCCACGGTCGTCGGCCCTCGCTACATTCCCGGAAACCCGTTGAATGGACAACGCGGAACCGATCGCGTTCCCGACGCATCCCGCATCAATCCGCCGGTTCTCCCCCCCGAAATTCCCTCCGAACATAAAATCGAAATTGCGGTGGAAATTGAAGCCGGCGTTCCCGTCCGAGATGTGCGATCGCCCTCCCACGATATCGTCACCGAAAATCGGGGAGATGCCGTCCGAGTCACCCTCGCGGAAAGCGATCGCGTACCCGACAAAGACCTGATCCTCCGCTATCGAATTGCGGGGGAAAATACCCAAGCCACCGTCCTCAGCCAAGCCGATGCTCGGGGCGGACATTTCGCCGTTTATTTGATTCCGGCGTTGGACTATCCCGAACGGGCGATCGTCCCGAAAGACGTGGTATTTTTGATGGATACGTCCGGTTCCCAACAGGGGGAACCGCTGGTCAAATCCAAAGAATTGATGCGCCGATTTATCCGGGGTTTGCACGCCGACGATACCTTCACAATTATCGATTTTTCCGATACCGCGACCAGCCTCTCTCCGACCCCGTTAAACAATACCGAAGCCAACCGAAAACGGGCGATCGCCTACATCGACACCCTCGAAGCCAACGGCGGCACGCAACTGTTGAACGGGATTCAAGCCGTGACAGATTTTCCCCCGCCACCACCCGGACGGCTGCGGAGTATCGTCTTAGTTACGGACGGTTATATCGGGAATGAAACGGAAGTTTTGGCGGCGGTTCAGGGCAATTTAAAACCGGGAAATCGCCTCTACAGTTTCGGGGTGGGAAGTTCCGTCAATCGGTTTTTATTGGATCGTCTGGCGGAGGTGGGACGGGGCACGGTTCGCGTCGTCCGCCAAGACGAACCCATCGAGGCGGCGACCGAGGAATTTTTGAATGAAATTAACAATCCCATTCTCACCAATATCGAAGTCAGTTGGGAGGGGGACGGAACCCCAGTGGAACTGTATCCAAACATGGCGCCGGATCTGTTTTCGGGTCAGCCGCTGGTGTTGTACGGACGCAAATCCGATCGCCGGGGGGGACGGATCAAAATTGTCGGAATTGCCGCGGGGGGCGATCGCTACGAAAAGATAATTCCGGTTAATTTTATTTCCGATGCAGGCAATACCGCGATCGCCAGTTTGTGGGGCCGCGCCAAAATCAAAGATCTGATGAATCAAATGTTCGCCGTTGAGACAAAATCCGGGGTGGAAACGGTCACGGAAACGGCCTTAAATTACCGTTTACTGTCTCAATATACCGCCTTTATCGCCGTCAGCGAAGAGGTGCGAGTCGATCCGGAAGGACGGCGTTACACCGTCGAAGTGCCGGTGGAAATTCCCGAAGGAGTCAGCTACGATGGAATTTTCGGAGCTCCCCAAAATAATCAGTTCAGTACGACAACCCGTTTACAAGGTTCAACTAATTTTACCGGCGCAGATCGTCTGCGTACCCGTTTACAAAGTGGCGGAACCCGAGGAAATGTACCCGTCGCACCCGCGCCGCCTCCCTCTCCGATTTCACCTTTAGAAGAACCGGAACAAATGGGGTCGATTTTCTCTCGTTTGGAAGTGGTCGCGGTGGAAGGACTCGATCGCCTCCCAACAGCCGAATTGAATCGCTATTTGCAGGGGTTGAGTCTCCCCGAAGACGTGGCGGGAGAACTGGTATTTGACATCTCGGTTAATGATGGAAATGTGGGGCGCGTGATCCTCGACGATCGCGCTTCGACGATGAGTTTGTCGGGGACTCGGGAGGAGTTAATTACCATCGAACGGGTGGCGCGATCGTTGCAAAGTTGGCGGTTCCAAATGTCGGGCGATCGGACCATTCGGTTGACGCTTCGGGTTAAACCGTAAATGGGAGATCCCCCTAAATCCCCCTTAATAAGGGGGACTTTGAAGACATTCTCCCTCCATTCTCCCCCCTTACAAAGGGGGGCTGGGGGGGATATTAGCCACTATCAAATCGGAGAATATCCCTCCATTCTCCCCCCTTACAAAGGGGGGTTGGGGGGGATATTAGCCACTATCAAATCGGAGAATATCCCTCCATTCTCCCCCCTTACAAAGGGGGGCTGGGGGGGATATTCGCCACTATCAAATCGGAGAATATCCCTCCATTCTCCCCCCTTACAAAGGGGGGCTGGGGGGGATGATCTGGGGGGGGATTTTTTCCGCCATAAAATTGGTCACGGCGCGATTGGAAAAGCGCTGGCTTTTACCAATACCGCTTCTCCCGTCCAATATCCCGCCGCCGGTTCCAATTCCTCGAAAGATTTGACATGAATTCCGTCGAGTGGATCGCCGATAGTGAAGGTTTTTTCAACCGGATCGATCGCCAAAAGTGCGATCGCGTGTCCGATTCTTTCGCCCCCGATTAAGGCTTTGACGTGGAGGAGGGCGGGGTGATTTAATATGACCAAATCATTGACTGTTAAATCCCGCCGATATTCCGGCTTCAATCCCAGGCGACGCATCGCCCGCATTTCAGCCAAACCCCCCGTCCCGAAACGGTTCGTTCCGGCGATCGTGGCTGCTTCTTTTTCGGTGGCATCGGGTGCAATTTTCGTCCATTTTGCCAAGGTTGCGATACTGGCGGGGGCACAGGTGTAAGTCGTGGTTTGTAGGACAATTCCATCCATTATCAGGGGTGAGGAAACCGAAACCGGCAGCCAGTAGGACATTAAAAAACACAGGGGTACGGTCATTACAACTATCGTCAAAATGAGCTGTTGCAGCCGTTTCAATTCTGTCCGTCCCCGCCATTCCAGTCCCAGTAATAATCCCACGCCGAACCATCCGATCGCCAACACCAAACTGTCAAAATGTTCCCCCAGATGAAGTAAAATGAACAGGGGAACCCATCCGGTGAGCTCCAGTTTTCCCAAAATCAACCCCAAACCGATCGCGATCGTCACGGGAATCACGATAAAATAAACTGTTTTTTGGTGTTTCTCCAGGGCATTTTCTGCGGTCAGTCCCCGCTTTGCCAAACGGTTTCCCAGCATTATCCCCAAAACCAGGGGAACCAAACAAATTGGAATAATTAATAACATCAAAATTCCTCCTTTTCATTTCGGCGACTGAGGATGTCTGACAAATGATTCATCGTCGATACATCCAGAAAATCCAACGATCGCTATTGATGCCGATCGCAATTGTCGCAGTGACCGCAGCGAAACGATTTCGCCTCTTTTTCAAACCCGAACGCCTCCAACAGAAATTTCCAGCGACAGTCTCGGGTTCCAAAATATTGGTTCATCTGCCGGATGGCGATCGCGTTGGAATCTTCGGAAAAAGAGAGGTTATTTTCGGTTATTTTATAATTGAAGGGATCGATCCAGGTCAGTTTTCTGGCGGCGTGGAGGAGGGAGAGGGCGATCGCACTTTGGGGAAATTGGGCGGACACGGTGTCTAAATTTCCCCGTTTTGGCAGTTTGTTAATTAACCGTTTCGCCTGCTGGGTTTGTTGGCGGAGATTGTCCTGTAAAAACTGCTGACGCTGCTTGTCTTCGGGATATAAAAAACCCGTCGGTTCGCACAGCAAAGTCAGGGCTTCTGCGGGTTTACCATCCCGTCCGCCCCGTCCGATTTCTTGGATATATTCTGATAACAATAACGGCGGTTGGAAGTGGGCGACCCAGCGGACATCGGGTTTATTAATGCCCATCCCGAAGGCGGAGGTACAGACCACAAATGTCAGCTTTCCCCCCAACCAATCCGCTTCAATTCCCCGCCGCTGTTCGGAGTCGAGTCCGGCGTGATACGGGGCGGTTTTGTAGCCCTCTTCTCGCAGCCAATCCGCCAATTCTTCGCTGTCCCTGCGGGTGCGGACGTAAACTAATCCCGCTTTTCCTTTGCGATCGCCGATAAATTTTAGCAGGTGTTTTTGCCGTCCATTTGGAGTCCACACCCGTTGAATTTTGACGTGCAAATTTTTGCGATAGGGACTCAGTAAAAAGGGCTGCGGTTTTTGCAGTTGCAAGACGGTTTGTATCGTCTTTTGGGCGCGGGGATCGGCGGTGGCGGTAAAGGCGGCGATCGCGATTTTGCTGCCGGGGGGTTTGTTCTTTAATAAGGCGGGGCGGACGGCCCCCAAACGGCGGTAAGCGGGGCGAAATGTATCCCCCCACTGTACCAAACAGTGGGCTTCATCTAAGATTAATCCGTTGATGGAAATATCGGGTTTAGAAATAACGTTCCAAACGGGTTTGCTGAGGAGGGTTTCCGGGGACAGATACAACAGTCTGAGGTGATTTTCTTCCAACTGTTTCAGAGTTTGGCGGCGTTTTTGGGGGGAGATTTGGCTGTGGATGAGGGTGGCGGGGAGGTGGCGATCGCGCAGTTCTTGCACTTGGTTTTCCATCAGGGCGACCAAGGGCGAAACCACCAGGGTTAATCCGTTTTTTAATAGGGCGGGGAGTTGGAAACAGATGGATTTTCCGCCCCCCGTAGGCAGGACAATGAGGGCATCTTTTCCTTCCATCAAACTGCGGACAATTTCCCCTTGGGGCGGGCGAAAGTCGTCGTATCCCCAGATCTGTTTGAGGGCGTTCCGGACGTCGGCAATTGCGGCCGACTGGGATTTAGAAATCATGGTCTGTTCTCGGGTTTCAAAAATCGACCGGACGGAGAATGACCCTCGCTCTCGATTCGGGAGCGATCGCCCGAGTTAATCTTCGGTTAATATTCGGTTGCGGTCGAGGGAGAACCATTGCCCCGGCGGGGTTGACAAAGTTATCAAAATATGCAATTAATTTTAAGACTATCATCGATCTCGTCTCCTTGTGCCAGCTATTCTGAATTCTTAATCAAAATTTCCAATTTCTGCAATGTCGCCCACCCGCAAAACCCTAGAACTCGAATCGATCGCCCTGTCCTATTTGGAGTGGAATCCGGACGGCGAACAGTCGCTGTTGCTCCTGCACGGGCTCGCCGATCACGCCTTAGTTTGGACGAGGCTGGCCGAATATCTCGGCGATCGCTATCATATCGTCGCCCCCGATATGCGGGGACACGGCGACAGCGACAAACCCGATCGCGGCTACAGCTTCGAGGATGCGATCGCCGATCTGGAGGGGTTGTTGCGTCATCTCAACTGGTCGAATTGCCACGCTCTGGGGCACTCCTGGACGGGAAAATTGCTTCCCATTTGGGCGACAAAACGGCCGGAACGGTTCCGCAGTCTGATCTTGGTCGATCCGATTTTTATCACCAAAATGCCGGGGGTGTTGAAACTCACCCTTCCCATCGTTTATCGAAAATTAGATTCCCTGAAATGTATGGGTCCCTTTGAGAGTTTTGAAGCGGCCGAAAGTCGGGCAAAAGAACTCAGCCAATTCGCGGGGTGGAGCGAATCCCAACGGCAAGTTTTTCGGGAGGCAGTGGAAGCGAAACCCGATGGAAAATGGGGGTCGAAATTTACCGTCGCGGCCCGAAATGGTGTGTTTGAGGAAGTGATGAAAGTGCCGGGTTTGACGGAGGCGATCGCGATCCCGACCTTGTTGATTCAACCGGAACGGGGGGTCAACCGCACGGATTGGCAATTGAAACCCTATCAAAACTATCTGAAAAATCTGCAAATTCGGCAAGTGCCGGGAAATCACTGGCCGTTTTTGGTGGAACCGGAATCCTTCAACCGCACCGTCGCGGAATTTTTAGACCGGCTCATCCAAACCCCAGTTTCTACTGTTTAAATTACCCGTGAAGAGGCTCGAATATTGAACTTAGAAATGATCGCCCACCGGGGCTTTTCCGCCATCGCCCCCGAGAATACCTTGGTCGCCTTTGAAGCCGCCGTCCGCCGGGGGGCAAACTCCGTCGAATTCGACGTGCAAATTACCGCCGACGGCATCCCCGTCATCTTCCACGACGAAACCCTTGATCGGATCACCGGAACTTCCGGAACCGTCCGGGAAAAAACCCTCGCCGAACTCAAACAACTCGACGCCGGCGCCAGGTTCGCGGAACGCTACGCCGGGGCGACCATCCCCACCTTAGAAGAGACGTTGGCGGGGTTGAAAGACATCGGCGGTCATCTCTATTTCGACCTCAAACCCCACGCCGAATGGTCGGAGGGGGAACTCGAAACCCTGCTGGAGATGGTGGAGGCTGCAAAACTGGGCGATCGCGCCATTCTCACATCTTTTAATGAGGAATTATTGACCCGCTGCCGTCAACGTTCCCCCCAGATTCAGATCGGATATTTCATGTTAACGAACGATGATTTCTCCCGGCAACTCGAAAAAGCGACGGCGGCGGGAAATGCCATCCTCAGCAGCGAGTATCACGTCATTTTAGAGCGTCCCGGCCTAGCCGAAATCAGCCGCTCTCAAGGTGTGGACGTGGTGGTTTGGACGGTGGACGATCGCGACGATTTTCGGCGGTTGGCCGCGGCGGGTATCGGGCGGATCGTTACCAATTCCCTCATCGGTTCTGATATCATTGGAAATTAATCGATAACCAGCTTGGGAGGGCTGATACTATCCCGCGATCGCCGACAACCATCCGCAACGCTTCCGCAGTGCCATCAATTAGCTTGGGTTAAGATGTGGATAATCTATACTGGCTCCACGAACTGCTTCCATCCGATCTGGGAACGGTTGGCGACCGTGCATTTCTACTCGGTAATTTGACCCGACAACGCCATCCGGTACTTCCCGGGTTCGTGATTTCGGCAGCTTCATTTTGGCAGTTTTTGCGGTCGATCGACTGGTCTGATCCGCTGTTCGTGGACCTGCCCGAATCGTTCTTATACTTCGACATCAACAACTCTCGCCAACTCCAAATCATCGCCCAGAGAATCCGATCGCAGATCCTCAACACCCCCCTGCCCCCGGACTGGATCTCCGCCCTCGGCGATGCCGTCGGGGCCTTTCAAACCGCCGCCTGCCTGCTGTCCCCCGAATTGATCGTCCCCCACCTCAAAACCGCCGGGATACTCGAAACCGCCTCCTGTCGGTCCGATGCGGAGTCCGTCGCCTCGGGCGTCAAACGGGCCTGGGCCGAAGTATTTCGAGCCAGAAGTCTGCTGTACTGGCGGACAAAAGGGGTGTCCCTCCCCCAACTCAAACCCACCCTGCTGGTGCAACCCCTCCCCGACGCCATCGCCTCCGGTTCCGCCTGCCGTTCCGGACGCGGTACCCTGCTGGTGCGAGCCAACTGGGGGCTCACCCTCGACCGCACGGCGGGGGAAGCCGAACCCGAACGCCACCAGATCGACGTTGAAACCGGCGACATCCAAGGTCAGACCCGGGGGCGACAGAGTATCGTTTACCGCCTCAAATCTGGCCCCGACGAGGACACGGGGGACGGCCTCCCCCCCGTACCCGGCCACCCCCCCATCGGGGGCAAAATTATCGAGGAAGAACGGCAGAAGCAGTGGATCTTGACCGAATCCCGGCGGTCTGCCTGGATTCCGCCGATGGGGCTGGCGATCGCCGAAATCGGTTCGAGTTGCGGGATCGACTGGGTCGTCGCCGGGACTGCCGACGCTTCCGAACCCCAATGGTTGATTTCCGGCGTCCGCAGTGCGGGGGAAATGGGGGACGTCTCCAACACGTTCCCGCCGCCGTCCGCGGCCGATGGAGCCGCGGCGCCGGACCGCGGCGGTTCCCTGTGGGGATTGGGGGCGGCCAAGGGTCGGGCGGTCGCCTCGGCCTACGTGATCGCGGACACCAACGCCGACCTCGCCACATTTGAATCCGGGTCGATCCTCGTCGTCCCATCCCTGACCCCCCGGTGGCTCCCCCTACTGAAACGGGCTTCCGGCCTGATCGCCGAACAGGGTGGCATGACGGGTCACGGGGCGATCGTCGCCCGGGAATTGGGGATTCCGGCCGTGCTGGGGGTACTCGAAGCCACCCGACGCACGAAGACGGGGCAGGTGCTGCTCCTCGATGGCGATCGCGGGGAGGTGCGGCCCGTCGCCCCGGAAAAGTCCGAAACCGGGGATGTCTCCGCCGCCGACCCGAACGCCGGGAATCCCGGAATCGTCCCCGTCCAATTCCCCACCGCCACCCGGTTGATGGCGAACGTCAGCCAATCCGAGTCCATCGACCGACTGCCGGGACTCCCCATCGACGGGGTGGGGTTGGTGCGATCGGAGTTGTTGGCCCTAGACCTGCTCTCGGGGGGGGCGGACACCTTCGACACCGACGGACTGCCGAACTTCCAACACTGGCTGGAACCGGAAGGGCAAGATCGCTTTGTCCGGGGCATGAAGGCCCCCCTGGGGAAGTTGGCGAGTATTTTGGCCCCCAAACCCATTTTTTATCGCGCCCTCGACCTGCGGGAGTTTTACCACCGGGTGCGCCCGTCCCGAAATGCCGAAGTCCCGGAATTTGTCCGCCTGCAATCTTCCTCGCTGTGCAACTGGCATCGGTCGCCGGAGAATCGCACCTTATTCGATTTGGAATTGGCCGTGCTCTCGGACTTGCAGGAAGCCGGCGCCGGCAACATCAATTTGATCCTGCCCTTCGTGCGGTCGGTGGGGGAATTTTCCACCTACCGCACCTGCGTCGAACGGGCCGGACTGACCCGGAATCCGCAATTTCAACTGTGGATGATGGCGGAAGTGCCCTCCGTGATTTTCCAACTGGCCGACTACGAAAAAGCCGGGGCGCGGGGAATCGCGATCGGCACCAACGACCTGACCCAGTTAATGCTGGGAATCGATCGCGATCGCACCCGACGCGATGGGGAGCTCAACGCCCGCCACCCCGCCCTGCTGGAAGCCCTGCGGCAGTTGATCCAAACGGCCCATACCCTCGGCCTCGGCACGTCCATCTGCGGCGACGCCCCCACCCTCTACCCCGACCTGATCGACGCCCTCATCGAGTGGGGAATCGAATCCATTTCCGTCAGTTTGGATGCCGTCGCCCCCACCCACCTCGCCATCGCCCGGGCCGAACAGCGGTTGATTTTGGCAGCCTCCCGAAAGGGGAAGGGAGTCGGGAGTCGGGAGTCGGGAGTCGGGGAAGAGGAATTAAAGAGGGGAAGAATCTAAAATCTAAAATTCCCCACACCCCACGCCCGCACACCCCACACCCTAATATCTTGAAATGGCCTCCTCCGGCGAGATGTTGCCGTAGACGATCGACATGATGCCGGGGAGGAACTTGTCCATCGTGGTGACGTTCGTGTAAATTAAGTGTTTGACCAGGGCGGGGGTGAGGCGATCGCCTTCCACGTCCAAACTGGTTTTGTAGCGGATTTCGCCGTCGTAGAAATTCAGTTCAAAGTTACCGATGATCGTGCCGTAGTTGACCCGCGTCACGAAGGTAGCGACGTTCTGGCGCTTGTAGTCCGGCACTTTCACGGGGAAGATCGAATAGACGGTAATTTGCTTTTCCTCCTCCCGCGCGATCGCGTAGCAGTCAAATCGGCCGTTTTTTCCTTCAATTCCCAAGGCTAAAACGCGGCGATGTTCGATCTCCTTGTAGACCCAACCATCCTCCGTCAGGAACTCGATTAAAACATCAAACAAAGGCATATTTAAAAAGCGCTCGTCAGTTGAAATGGTTTCTTGCTGATTTGGTTCGGAAACGACCATCGGTTTTTCAATCTCCTGAATCCAATGAATTTGTTTCGGGGACGATCATGCCATCTGGTTCTCCGCTGTCAACCCATTGTAGGACATTTCGTTGGGTTTTTCATCCAGATAAACCATGTTGCAAACTTCGTAGTAAACCGGGACCCACCATCCCACCTGGCTGTAGGTCAATCGATTTATTTTTTCCAGGGAAGGCTCCGCGACTTTCTTCCGAATTCCCCGGAAGCCGACGACGTTTTTATGGATCTCTTTTCCTTCAATTTCAAGCAAACTTTTAATTTCTTCTATCCCCGCCCGTCGGGACACCCAACCGAGGCAGCGATCGACGACCTGACGAATTTCCTCCCGGTCTTTCGACTCGTATTTGACGACCGTTTTGTTTTCCTCGCCACCTTGACTCACCGTCAGGCGGTAACATCCGTCGGGGCTGTATTGCGGATACCACCCCAACTGCAATTCGTACCCGTCCCGAACTGTCACCCAGTCCGTGCCATCGAACTCGATGGGTTTGACCGACAGCAAATTTTCATGAAAAAACTCGCCGTTCGTGATGTAGCCATTTTGAATGTTCGGGTCTACATCCACGAAGGAATTGTGAAGAATTGCCCAACCACTCGGGACATGAAAAGGAACCAGTTGTCCAGACATAAAGTGCGATCGTGCGACTGAGTTTGGGGACCGTG
Source organism: Lyngbya sp. CCY1209 (assembly GCF_055795065.1). Classification (NCBI taxonomy): domain Bacteria; kingdom Bacillati; phylum Cyanobacteriota; class Cyanophyceae; order Oscillatoriales; family Microcoleaceae; genus Lyngbya; species Lyngbya sp. CCY1209. The sequence goes on along the minus strand of NZ_JAYFER010000600.1, from coordinate 5,590 downwards.
TAAACCGTCGGCAAATTGGCTCGGGCGCTCACCTGAAGGGGAGGCACGAAGCCCCGTCTTTTCAGAGCGGGGTGCTGACAGTTTGAGTGATTTTACGAAATTTCACCCTAATCAATAGCACGTTTTGCCGGGAGTCGCAAGAAAATTTCGGGAGATGCTCGAACCGACATTCCTGCCGATATCGACCGCCCCAGATTGTCGCGCGATCACATCCGGATCGCCCGCTTGGGGACAGATTACTGAAGCGTCGAATTGGGATCTGACCATGAATTACACCGCACTGGCCACCCTGGTTTGGATCATCGGCGGCACCCTCGCCCCCCCGGCGACCCTCTCGGAACCCGCGAGCGACGGGCCGCGGCTCGTGACGGGTTCCCCCGTCCGGGCCACCGTCGATCCCGGCCGCCCCATCGTCGTCCAACTGGCCAACGAAACCGACCGGCTCCTCAACTACGCCCGGGCGAACGAGCCGCCGCGATCGCTCCCCCCGGGGGCGACGGGGCAACTGTTCCTGAAAGTCAATCCTCGGCGGGGGGAAACCGGCAGCATCCTAATCAACACCCCCGCCTCGACGAACCCCCTCACCTACGAGTTTCACGTCGATCGCGACAACGTGCTCAGGGTCAGCATCCGCCCCACCGCCGCCGACGACCCCCACCAAAACCGCGCCATCTTCATCGACGAACGGGGCCGGGTGTACGCCTTTTGAGGCGCGGGGAAATCAATTGATAATTGATAATTGACAATTATCAATTGTTCCCGACTCCCTAATACCGACTCCCGATTCCCTACATCAGCCCGTATTCCGCATCCCGGCGGCGATGCCGTTGATCGTCAGCAGGGCGCCGCGCAGCAGTTCCCCCTTGCTGTAGCGGGAATGGATCACGCCGGGGGTGGCGGCGGTGCCGTGGCGGCGCAGGCGTTGCAGCAGGGACACCTGCAACAGTCCCAGGGGGATGATCGTGCCGTTTCGCAGTTGCACCGATCGCTGCAGGGCCGGGTCATTGTCCAACAAACCCTGCTGTCCGGTGATCTCCAGGACCAGTTTCCGCGTCAGGTTGTACTCCGTGGCGATCTGATCGAACAGGGCCTCGAAGCGATCGCGGTCTTCGGGGTGACTCAATTCCCGGACGTAGTGGTGGGCGATTTCCAAATCCACTTTCGCCAGGGTCATTTCCACCTTCGAGAGGGCGGTGCGGAAAAACGGCCATTTGATATAGAAGTAGCGCAGCAGTTTCAGGTGTTCTTCCGGCTCCTCCTCCACGAACTCCTGCAGGGCCGTCCCCACGCCGTACCAGGAGGGCAGCAAGAAGCGGCTCTGGGTCCAGCTAAACACCCAGGGGATCGCCCGCAGGCCCGAAATATCCTTTTTCTTGTCCCCCTTGCGGCGGGCGGGCCGGGAGCTGATCTGCAGTTGGCTGATTTCCTGGATGGGGGTGATTTGCTCGAAGAACTCCACCAGGTCGGGCTGTTCGTAGATCAGACGTCGGTAACAACTCCGCGATCGCGTCGCCAACTCCTCCATAATTTCATTCCAGGGCTCGATCTCGTCGAATCCGGTGTGCAGGAGGCTGGCCTGGATCACCGCCGTCGCCACGCTCTCCAAATTGTAGAGCGCCAGTTGGGACAGGGAATATTTGGAGGCCAGCACCTCCCCCTGCTCGGTGATCTTGATGCGGCCGTTGATGCTCTTGCCCGGTTGCGCCAAAATCGCCTTGTAGGCCGGACCCCCGCCACGGCCCACGGAACCGCCACGGCCGTGGAAGATGCGGATGCCGACGTGGTAGGACTCGGCCAAACTCTGCAGGGATTTCTGAGCCTTGTGAATTTCCCAGTTGCTGCTCAGGAACCCGGAATCCTTGTTGCTGTCGGAGTACCCCAACATGATCTCCTGCAAAGAGGCGTTGATGTCCTCGCCCACTTCCCGGTATTTTTCGTAGCCACCGGCCAACATCGCCCGGTACAGGGGCAACTCGAACAGATCTTTCATCACCCTCGGCGCCCGCTTCAGGTCATCGACGGTTTCAAACAGCGGCACGACGCTCAAGTTGCCGACGCCCGTGGCCGGGTCGTAGAGTCCGGCTTCCTTGGCCAGCAACAGCACCTCCAGCAGGTCGCTGACGTCGTGGCTCATGCTGATGATGTAGGTCTGGCAAATTTCCGCCCCGAATTCCTGTTGCAGTTCCCGCATCACCCGGAAGGTGTTGATGGTTTCGCAGGTTTTTTCGGAAAAGGGCAGCTCGGCGGGGATCAGGGGGCGGCGGGTTTGCAGTTCCGAACTCAGCCACAGGGCGCGTTCGGACTCGGTGAGGTCGTTGTAGGGTTTGTGCAGCAGTTGCAGGTACTCCACCACCTCGTTGATGGCGTTGCCGTGGACGGAGGACTCCTGGCGCATATCCATGCGAGCCAGATAGAAGCCGTAGATCTCCACCTGGCAGATGAGATTTTCCAGGTCCCGGCAGTGGATGCCGGTGGCTTCCAGGTTGCGCTGGATCAGTTGCAGCTCTTGCAGGAATTCCGTCCCCGAGTGGTAGAGACTGCCGTCCCGATCTTTGGTGACGATGCGCTCCCGCTCCCGCTCGACTTCGTTGCTGTTGGAGAGGCGCTCGTTGCGATCGCGGGTATTTTCCAGGCGCTTCTGGACGTAGGAGAGTTTCAGGCGGTAGGGTTCCTGGCGGTAGCGGATGGCGACTTTGTCGTAGATTTCCGGCAGTTGGATCTGGTCGCGATCGAGGGATTCGAGCAGTTCGGGCAGCACGTCGCTCCAGTGCAGGGACAGGCTCAACAGGCGGCTGAGGTGATCGACGGCTTGGATGTATTTTTCCAGCACCAGGTTGCGCTGGTAGCAGGCGGTTCTCCAGGTGACTTCCGGCGTCACCGAGGGGTTGCCGTCGCGATCGGCCCCCACCCAGGAGCCGAATTTGCAGAAATCGTAGTTGGGGGGCCGCAGGTAGGGGAAGGAGGGGTGCAGCGCCTGCTTGATGCGCTGGTACAGTTGCGGGATGACGTCGAATAGAATTTCTTGGAAATAGTGCAAACTGTATTCCACTTCGTCCAAGACCGTGGGCTTGAACTGGTGCAGCTCGTCGGTGCGCCACCACAGGCGAATTTCTTCCCGCAGTTGTTCTTGCAGTTCGCCGGTCCAGGCGGTGACGAGGGAGGTGGTTTCCGCGTCCTCGTTTCTCAGGCCGCCGTAACTTTCATCGACGCGATCGAATTGCTGTAAAATTTTGGCGATCCGGCGCTGTTTGGTGCGGATCGTGTGGCGCACGATTTCCGTGGGGTGGGCGGTGAACACCAGCCGGATGTCGAGTTGGTCCAGCAGCCGCTGGATCACCTGGGAGGGTACGTTCAACCGCCGCAGCATCGGAAACAGGTGGTGGAAGGTCGCCCGGTCACGGCCGTCCCGACTCGATCCGGCGGGGGCGGAGACGTCCACCGGCGCCTCTTCCGCATCCGAGAAGCGCTGATTCCGGGTTTCAAAAATCGAGCCGCCGGACTTGCCAGGGGCAACCGAGGATTTCCCCTGCTGTTTGAGGTGGGCGTAGGCGAGTTGTTGATCCCGCTGCTCGTAGTGTTGCTCGACGATATTGATCAGTTGAAAATACAGGGCAAATGCCCGGGCCGCCCGGATGGCCGCGTTGATGTCGAGTTGCTCGATAATTTGCCAGACGTTGGCTTTGAGATCGGGGGAGGCCTGCCCCTCCGGCGAGGTCATCGATCGCATTTGCAGCAGCAGATCCACCAATTGCTGTCCGCACTCCTGCCGGAGTACACTTTCCCACAAGTCTTCGACAATTTTGAGGCGATTGCGTAACAAGAGGTCTGAGGCTGTTAACGGAGCATTGGATGAAACGACCGCGCTGGGGACCTGTTCTGAGGATTGGAGCAGTGAACTCATAAGGTCTGTTCCTATTTAGCAAGAATATCCAACTTATTATACTGGTCGGGTAGACACTTCGTAGAATATGGCGGGGGAACTGATGAGAAATCATCGCCAGCCTTCCTTAAATTTGGTGGCGATGTATCTGATGTATCAATCGACCGCGCCGTTTTGTGGTATATTGACTCCAGAGACGATTCTCGGATCTAAATTTTACAATTAAAAACCGCCGAAAATTGGGGGACGGTACGGGGCGTTACACCGGCGGCCGAAGCCCATTTTCTGCCGGCGCAAGGAGGTGGGCGATCGCGTCCCGGCACGGCGAGGGTCGCCGGGGGCCGAAAAACGGCGCTCTCCAGACTTTTTCAGTGCTGGCGTTCCCGTAGCCCGGGGCCGTTCTCCCCCGCTTTGACACCGTAAAAATGACGGCGATCGCGGGGAAAATTTGTCTCCGCTTCCAGTCAACAACTCTCCGAAAAAAAGGGCTTTCCCCGGCAGCGGAACCGCCGATTTTCCGATAGTCAAGTGATGTCAAATTCCGCCCGCCAACCCGAAAATATCCGGGGTGGCGGGAGCGACAGGTCGGGAGAAAGACAATTAATTGTCAATTGTCAATTCTCCCCCACCCCTCAATCCGAGGGTTCCGCATCGGAATCCCCGGGCGGCGTCTGGGGAAAGTGCAGGACGGGGAGGCGATCGCCCCGGAACACCTCCTCGCTGCTCTGGCTCAACCCCAACACCACATCTCGAATCAGGCGGCCCCCGGCCATCGCCCCCACGAAGGGAACCGCGGCCAACCCCAGCAGCCAGTCGGAGGGCAGGGTGGGGGAGGGTTCGGAAGTGTTCGGGGGGGGGGACGGATCGCCCCAAGAAGACGGTGACATCGACAACTTACCTCCATGCAAACGCCGGTGCGGCCCAGCCTCGGAACCCGTCGGGCGAATCGCGGGCCGGACTCGGACTGATCGGGTCTTCAACTCTGCCCTAACTATGCCAAAATATAGTCGAAAGGTGCGATTCGTTCGGGAGAAAATAGGGCTGAAATGCCCGAAATAACCTTCCGGTAAGGCTTTCACCCCCTCGGGTGAATATAAGGGGCGCACCCCTGACCAGCCTTATAACTATCTGTATGTTCCCAAGTTTAATATCGCACGATACTAAATGAGGTGGGAACTCTCAGGGTCAAGGAGAAAGTCGGAGAATCTTAACAATTCTTTAACAATCTTCGAGAGAGGAGGCGATAGCCACCCCCAGTTTTGGGATTCACAAACCCAGGATTGAAGCGGGGAACGGAAGGCGGTGAGGTGGAATCTGCCACCAACACTCTGACCACTGCCAATCATCTATGACTAACCGAAAGGTGAATATCTGTCATGAACCCTCGATAATATTTGGTATCGAAAACAGGTTGATAACGGTGCTGCTCGAATGAGTAAGTGGAAAAGTGGAAGATTCTTTCAGCTATCCACACAGACCCTTAAAAGTACACCGGGGGAAAGGATAAGTCTAAGGATGGAATACCCATACAGATGGAACGAAATAACCCCATACTGGCTCTTGCTCAATGGTCGATTAAGCAAGTAGTGAAGGCAACAAATCCGCAAGTGTAAGCGCAAGCCACATGGGGGTAAGATGTGACCAGAAGCCAACGCCCAGATGTAATGTCTGGGATATGCAGACGGGTCACGGTTCAGACGTAAGATGGAG
>NZ_JAYFER010000599.1:0-43148 GCF_055795065.1 Lyngbya sp. CCY1209 | reverse complement strand
TCAACCTGGACATCGGCTCAACGGCGCAACCCGACCCCGTGTCTGAGTGATGACAAGATAGAGAACTGTATCAAGGCTTATCGGAGACAGCCACTCAACGCGATCGGTCCGTCGTTTCGGCAGGAGACGAGCGCCCCGGTGGAAAAGGAAACCCTGCAAATTCTCAAAGACCTGGAAAATATCAAGCGCGCCTTTGGTGGAAGGATTCAATACAACACCCGATTCAAACAAGTTGAAATTGACGGCGAACCACTCAACCCCGATGCCCCCGAAATTGACCTGGCAAAGAAGGGGAACATTCAGATCAAAGGGAGTCTGAGAGTCAAACATCAAATCATCCTTGATGTCGCCAAAGAAAACAGCTTTGACCCGTTCCTGAATTACCTGGAAGATTGCCATAGGAAGCGGGATGGGGTCAGCCGGATCGCAGGAGCTGCACAACGCTATTTCGGAACGGAAAACCCATTGCACCAGCGTTATTTAGAATGCGTTTTGGTCGGAACAGTCGCCAGAGCCTACAAACCCGGGTGCAAATTTGATACCCTATTTATCCTGCACGGCGAGCAAGGGTTGGGGAAATCAACGTGGTTCAGAAAGATGGTCAGCGATAACTTGTTCTGCGATGACATGGGAGATTTTAAAGACAAAGATGAACGGCTCAAAATGCACCAATCCGTCTGGACAGAATGGGCTGAAGTGGAAAACAATATCAATCGCAGTACATCGGGAAAAATCAAGGCTTTTATCACAACCCAAACGGATAATATTCGCCCCCCTTACGCCCAAAGATCGACACCATATCCCCGCATGAGTGTATTAGTCGGCTCCACCAACCGAACCGACTTCAACCACGATGAGACGGGGGCGCGTCGGTTTATGGTCATCCCCGTCTCACAACCCATTCCGGTTGACTTGGTGGATGAAGAGCGCGATCAGGTTTGGGGTGAAGCAGTTGACCTCTATAAACAAGGCTACCGATTCCATCTCACCCGCGAGGAACAGCAGCAAGCTAACCTACTCAATGAGGAGTTCACCGATCGCGGCTACCTACACGATCTGATTGAGGAGTTTGTCGCAGATAGGGACGAGGTTTGGACTGAAGAGATCAAGGAATGGCTTGATACCAAAGAAGATGAAAAATACAAGATCGGCGAGTTCAGTCGCCTTGAGCGAGACATCAAGAAAGTGATGACGGGTATCGGCTTCAGGCACGGGCGCTGGAAGCGAAACAGCATCAAGCGATCTGGGTACAGAAGAATCCACTCTATCCAGCAGGGGGACAGGCAGGACAGGCAGGGACAGGCAGAGAACAGGCAGGGTGTCCCCCCTGAAACGCCTGCACAGCAAGACTTCCAGACACAGGGGACAGGCAGGACAGGCAGACAGGCAGTTTTTGAAACAAACGATCGCGCTACTCCCGATCTGATATCCTGTAACTCCCGTAACGAATATGTGAAGGCTTTTCAGGAAATCTTCAAAGACTTGGCGGGACAAGGTAAATACCGAATCGGACGAAAAAAACTCCTGCTCAAATTCAAAAAATGGGGTGAAGCCGAAGCCGTCCTGACAGAACTGATAGACATCTGGCGATTGCAGGAAATCAACGGCTACATTCACCCCGTCCCACCAACACAACGGCGAGAATGGTTTTCTGTTGGCAAAGAAGTTGTTATCACCAAAGATGGCGATAAGCTCAAAGGCATAACCGGCAAAATCACCGAAATCGTCAACGAGAGGACCGTCCGAATTACAGCCGAAAGACAGTCTTTTCAGTACCTGGTCAAAGACCTAAAACCCGGTGATATTTAACGCCGAAAATTAACCCCATCAATAACAGTTATGAAAAAAGCATCCACCCCTCGTTACAAGGGAAAAGTCGGGGTGTCTTGTGTCAGAGGCAGATTCAGGCTAACCCTTCCTCGCGAACTGTTTGGAAATGAACAGGTACATCTATACCTTGGTTTGCAAGAAACTCCAGAGAACCGAAAAATTGCAGAGGCAAGAGCCAAAACGATTGAAGCTGATATAGCTTTTGGCAACTTTGACCCCACACTGGAACGATACAAGTCAACGACAGCGACCCCCCAAAAACGACTCAAACCTCAAACCCTGGTAAAAGTTTTCGATGATTACATCCAAACTCGTAAAAGTCGCGTAAGACCGGGCACCTGGAACAATGGCTACTTGGTGACGTTGCGACGCATCGAGCGATCGCCGTTCTGCCATGCGGACATATCAACGATTGTCGGCCAAGACATTTTTGATTGGGCAATCCAGCATTTTACCCCCGATACCACCGCCCGGTTTATGACCCAACTCAACGCCGCATTCAAATGGGCGATCGCCAAAAAGTTGGCGAACGGACCGTCGCCATTTGATGGGATGAGTACAAAGGCCAAAAAACTTAAGAAGTCGGACGACGACGACGACATCAACCCATTCGGCAAGGACGAACGCGATCGCATCATCCAAAGTTTTGGAACGGACCCGCGGCACAGTCACAATCTTCTATACGTTCTTTTCTGTTTTTTTACAGGTTGTCGCCCATCCGAAGCGATCGCCCTGCAGTGGTCTGACGTTGCCCCCGACTATTCCAAAGTGACTTTCACCACGGCGATCGTCTCAGGGAAAGGAGGGCGCAAGCGCTGCAAAGGACTCAAAACCCAGAAGCGCCGCGAGTTCCCTTGCAACGAACAGGTTCAGGACATTCTCAAGGAAGCTCGATCGCGATCGAACTCGGAGATCGTGTTTCCCAGCAAAACGGGCAAGCCGATCCAGATCGGGGACTTCAGAGCGAGACACTGGAAACCCGTCCTTTTAGAGTTGGGGATTGAGTACCGGAAACCCTACCAGATGAGACACACCTTTATCACCCAATGTCTTGAAGCCGGGGTTGATGTCAAAGACGTGGCCCGTTTGGTGGGGAACTCGCCGGGAACGATTTATAAGAACTACGCGGGGAAGAAAAAAGGACTTTCAGTCCCCGAACTTTAAGGCGTTTTGATGTGCAATTGATGTGCAATTAAACATCATTTAAACAGAGCAAACTTGAAAAGCTTTACGCCGTCGGAAATGTGGCGTTTTGACACCGTGGGACTTGAAATCGAGTGAGCCGAAAGGTTCCGTGGGTTCGAATCCCACCCTCTCCGTTGTTTCAGCCCCATACCCAATCACCTTCGGCGATAATTTGGATATAATTTGGCGATAATTTCCGGGGTTATAGTCAAACCGAAACCGACCCCGCCCCCCGTCGGCGCGATCGCCCCCACCATCATCCCGATCGCTCCCGGACACTTCCACGCCCCGCGACGGTCAACCACGGGTGCCAAAGATTCACCCCGCAGCGATACCCAACACCGCCGATCCGCGATCGCCCCCTCACCATAACGGCTATCTTATCAATGTACATTGATAGGAACGGGGTCAACGGGAGTTGTTTTTTCTCAATATTTTGATGGATCATTGATGGATCTGATGGATCGTTGGTGGGCAAAAAAATGACTTCCGGTCTGGTGCGATCGGGGGTTGGTGTAGAAACGGAGGCAGGTGGGCTGTTATTCTGATTCGTCCACCAATTCTTCTTTTTCAGCTTCCTCTTATCCTTTCTTTCATCCCCATTACTCAGTTTTGCTTTCAACGACAATGACGGGCCGCACGGGGGCCGGATATGGACCGAACCGGCTCCCGCGATCGCCCGCTGCGGGTGAGGACATTTTGGAACCCGAAGCGAGCCCCAAAAAAACTCCGTGCATCCGGCGGAAAACCAATTGGGTTTCCGTAGCTGTGTTGTACATCCGTGCAATCGCTATCCGATCGTGACCCGAAAAAAAACGTCTTGCTTCGGGGGAAAGCCTACGGGTTTCCGTAACCCCGTAGAACAGCCGCGCGATCGCTCTCGGAGCGGACGGCAAACGACCCCCACACGGCGGGACTCCCTCAACCGAACATTTCCCCACCCGACCCGAAACGAACCGCCAGACGCGCCATCACCCCCCGCCAGATGCCTCCAATCGGCGGGGACGGGTCGCCGGAGACAGTCCGACCCGGATCGGCTCCCCTGGATTAAGTTACCACAGGAAATCGCGATCGCCGACGCCTCCGAATGGGTAATCCAGCAGATGTTGGTTGACGTTCCCCAGTCACTCCCGCTTGTCGCGTCATCAGTTCAAGCGAACTGCCGCGATCGCACTCCGCCTCCCCGTCCACCGTCGGCGGCGATCGTGCCACTGACGCCCCGGATCTGTTTCCCGCCAATTCCCTCCCACAGATCAAAGAGCCGACTGTATGACGGTCAGCAAAAATATCACAGTTTGAGGCTGACCAAAACGCCAGAGAACTGGAAAAATGGCTACCTGGTGACGTTGCGCCACATTCAGCGATCGCCGTACCGCCTGTCGCCCGTCCGAAGCGATCGCCCTCAGATGGTCGGATGTCGCCCCCGACCTGTCCGAACTGACATTCAACAGCGCAATCTTGGCGGGGAAGGGGGGACGCAAGCGTTATCAGGGACTCAAGACCGAACCGAGCCGGACGTTCCCCTGTGGCAATCTCCTCCGAGATCTTCTCACCTCAGCGCGATCGCGGGGGGATTCAGAACTGGTGTTCCCTAGCGTGACGGGCAAGCCGATCAATCCGGGTGATTTCACCCGCAAGCACTTGAGTTTTGATTTTTGAGTCAAAATTGACTGATTAATCAACAATTGACCAATTATTGAACCTATGTCAGGAATAGGTTATGAGTAACTTTTAAGTTGACAAATGGTTATAGCGCCTTGAGTCAAGTGCTGTAAACCGTTGCAGGACAAGGATTAAAAGGGAAACGGGCTAGGAGGGATTCGAACCCCCGACACCGTGGTCCGTAGCCACGTGCTCTAGTCCACTGAGCTACAAGCCCGAGCAGGCGTTTAACTGCCCGAGTTCTTATAATAGCACAGGTTTTCCAAATGACAAACAATTTTTCCGAAAATAATCCCCAACCCCTGACCCACCTGGATTCGAGCGGTGAAGCCCGGATGGTGGACGTGTCGGAAAAGGCCAAAACCCGGCGGCGGGCGATCGCGGCGGGGTGGGTGCGGATGCTGCCGGAAACCCTGGAGGCGATCGCGGCGGGCAATGCCCCCAAGGGCGATGTCCTCACCACGGCCAAACTCGCCGGCATCATGGCAGCCAAACAGACGGCTCAACTGATCCCCCTGTGCCACCCCCTGCCCCTGGGCAAAATTGACGTCAACCTCACCCCCGACCCCCAACTTCCCGGCTACCGGATCGAGGCGTCCGTGGTGACGACGGCGGAAACCGGGGTGGAAATGGAGGCGATGACGGCCGTTTCCGTCGCCGCCCTCACCCTCTACGACATGGCGAAGGGGTTGGAAAAGTCGATCGAAATTGGTTCGATCCGGTTGGTGAGTAAAAGTGGGGGGAAGTCGGGGGATTATTATGAGAGTCGGGAGGTGATTTGAGATGGGATGGAGTGTCATATCATCCGCAGATTACGCAGATTTCACAGATTTGTTATTTCCTATCAACCGAGAATTGGCTCAAGATTTGGGGGATTGAGGTGAGTGATTTCTCCGTGTCCTGGAGTGCCTGGAGTGGTGAAATTTTCCGCTCTCAACTCCGAGGCCGAAAACTGCGAGAATCTCAAAAAATACTATAATCTGGATCGACAAAATTGATGCTGAGAGAGGAAACATGGATGTGAGGGCTTTGTTGGAGCCGATCGCGGATTTTTTTGCGGGTTTCAACCTGCCGGAACCTGTCATCGAGTGGGGACACCCGGTGATGATGGGTATCGTCATTTTCGTGATGGGGAGTTTTGTCGGATATACCGGGTGGCGGGGGCGTTTGGCGGCGGACAAAGAGGCCGCGATCGCCAGCCGTTCGGGACACCGCCAACTCGCGCCGTGGATGTTTCTATTTATGGCTTTGGGCTTTATCGGCGGCCTGTTGTCTCTGGTGATGCAGGGGGAACCGATTTTTGAAAGTCCCCACTTTTGGACGGGTACGGCCGTTTTGGGGCTCTTGGGAGTCAACGGCGCTATCTCCCTGAGTCAATTTGGGGGCGATCGGGAAGGGTGGCGGATGGCCCACGCCTACATCGGCAGCGTCGCTTTGCTGTTGATGGTGGTCCACACGGTCTTGGGCTTAAAATTGGGCTTGTCCATCTAAATCTATCGCGATGAATCAGACGGCAGCGATCGCCCTCGGGTTGGCCTACATTCTCGGATTGCTCGTTGCCCCATTTCCCTGGGGGGGCTACGTCCTCCTGGGGGTGGGGGTGGGAATGGCAGTCCTGACGACTCTGTGGCAGTACCAGTTGCGACGGCGTCGTCTGGCTTCTTCCCGGCGATCGAAAACCCAAATCGGGCGGAAGCGGGGTTCCGCCCTCGCCCCCCCGCCGGAGGCGGTTCCCCGGCCCCCGATCCAGCCGATGGCGTGGTTGGGGGTGGGATTGGTCGGTGTCCTCGCCCCCCTGTATTTCCAGATGCAAACCCCCGAACCGGCGCCCGACGATATCAGCCAATATATTGTGTCGGGGGGCAAAGTCGAAGATCTGCTGATCACCGTGCGGGGAAAGGTGGAGGGTTCCCCCCGCCTCACCCGTTCCGGCAATACCCAATTTTGGCTGCGGACGAGGGAAATTAACGAAATTACCAGCACTCAGAGCCCCATCGAAGTCAGCAAACCCGTGTCGGGGAAACTCTACGTCACCGTGCCGGTTTTGCAGGGGACGGGCCTGCACCCCAACGAAACGGTCGCCGTGACGGGGACGCTTTACACGCCCCAGGCGGCGCTCAACCCCGGCGGCTTCGATTTCAGACGCTATCTGGCGCGGCGAGGGGCGTTTGCGGGGATGTACGGGCGCTATCTGGTGCAAAAGGAGGAGCAGGCCTGGGGATGGTGGCGGGTGCGACAGCGGATTCTCCGCGCCCAGGTTTATCGGTTGGGTGTGCCGAAAGGGACGCTGCTGGCGGGGATGGTGCTGGGGCGGCGGGCGGTGGATCTTCCCCCGGATATCGGCGATCGCTTCGTGGAGGTGGGGTTGGCCCACACCCTGGCGGCATCCGGGTTTCACGTTTCCCTGCTGCTGGGGGTGATTTTGGCGCTGACGGTGGGGTTGGCGCCCGGTTTGCGGTTGGGGATCGGGGCGATCGCACTTTTATTTTACGTCGGATTGACGGGAGGATCGCCCTCGGTGTTGCGGGCGGCGCTGATGGGGGTGGCGGCGTTGGTGGGTTTGGTGATGGACCGGCGGGTGCGCCCACTCGCGGTGCTGTTGGGGGTGGCGGTGCTGCTGCTGCTGTGGAATCCGCTGTTGATTCACAATCTCGGATTTCAGTTCAGCTTTTTGGCGACGTTCGGGCTGTTGGTGACAGTCCCGCCGCTGATGCGATCGCTCCGGTGGCTCCCCCCGGTTATCGCCACCGGTATCGCCGTCCCCGTGGCAGCGGCGGTTTGGACGCTCCCCCTACAAATTTACGTCTTCAACCTGGTGTCGCCCTACAGCATTTTGGTTAATATTTTGGCGGTCCCCTTCGTCACCCTCATCACGCTCGGGGGAATGCTGACGGCCCTCGTTGCCCTCGTCTGGCCCTGGGGGGCTTCTCAGATGGCTCTGGCGCTGTATTACCCCCTGCAGGGCTTGATTTCGATGGTGGAATGGTTCGGCAATCTGCCCGGAAATTCGGTGGCGGTGGGGGGGTTGTCGCTGGTGCAACTGATCGCCCTGTACTGTATCAATGTGGCGATGTGGGCCTGGGGAAGCCTGCGGGAGGCGCGGAGTCGGGGAAAACAGCATCGCCGACGCCGGAGCATCGGATTTTATCCCGTGGCGGCGAGCGTCCTGGTCGCGATCGCGATCGTGGCGGTTCCGGTGGCCTACGCCCAATTCACCCAATTTCGCGTCACGGTGCTGGCCGCCGCCGACAAGCCGATTTTGGTGGTTCAAGATCGCGATCGCGTCCTGTTGCTCAACAGCGGGGACGAAAAGACGGTGGAATATACGATACTGCCCTTTTTGATCGAGCAGGGGGTCAACCAGATCGACTGGGCGATCGCCACCCACCCCGAACTGCGGTTGAATATCGGCTGGCTCCCGCTTTTGGAGGAATTGCCCGTCCGGATTTTCTACGACACCCCCGCCCCCAAAGATGCCTTCAAACTCAGTGCCGACACCATCCAGGAAACTCTCGCCGCCCGCAACGGCCTGTATTTGTCCTTGCAACTGGAAAATCCCTTGGAATTGGGGGCGACTCGGGTCAAATTGATCGAGGCGACCATTCCGGTGTTGGAGTTGATATTGGGCGATCGGCGCTGGCTGCTACTCGGGCTAAGTTCCCTCGAAGACCAATCCCAGTTGCTCACCCAAAATGACAATTTATCGGAAATCGACATACTCTGGTGGTCCGGCGACTATTTGGCCCCCGATCTCCTTGAAACCCTTAACCCCAAAGTCGCGATCGCCTCCTCCAACACCGTCAGCCCCGAAACCGCCCAAGCCCTCGAAAGTCGCCAAATTCAACTCTTCTGGACCGCCCGAGATGGAGCCTTGCAATGGACTCCCAACGAAGGCTTCTCCCCCGCCCTGACGGCTGATGTGGGCAGTGGGGAGTAGGGAGTAGGGAGTAGGGAGTAGGGAGTAGGGAATGGGGAATGGGGAATGGGGAATGGGGAATGGCTTCCTCCGCCACCGTGGCTCTTGCTATTTCCCAAAATCCGTGCTAAAATTGTAGACTGACTTGCCCTATTGGAGAGGTGGCAGAGATGGTCGATTGCGACGGACTCGAAATCCGTTAGGGGCGTAAGCTCCTCGTGGGTTCGAATCCCACCCTCTCCGTTGTTTCGGTCTTCTATTCTCAAGACTTCTGGCTGTTTCCTTAAGCCAAAAATCGTGTCGTTGCACTCAATTGAGTCCTAACATATAGGACATTGAGTGCAAATCCCTACCCCCCACCAACCCCCGATCGCACCAGACCGGGGGCCATTTTTTTGCCCACCAACGATCCATCAGATCCATCAATGATCCATCAAAATTTGCTTGATGGATCGTACCCAAAAAATGCTCACCGTAGGCGTTACAGACCTCACGATCCATCAGATCCATCAAAATGGCTGAATATGTAAATTAGGGGTAGGGGTGTGACCCCACACAACAAAAATGGATGAACCGACACCACCACCGCCAGCGACACGGACAGACGCGGTTGGGGAACTGTTGCCAGTTGGCACGTCTGACGTGAAGGCGATCGCCCGTCCGCGTATCAATGTACATTGATTGGGTAATATTGCCAGGTAGCAACCGGGTGGTGTGACGGATCGTAGGGCGATACCCAACACCCCGACAAGGGACGCTTGACCCGTATCAATGTACAATGATAGATGTATCAATGTACAAAGATAGAGCTATGAGCAGTATGGCTAACTACAACCCCGACACCAGTGGGTTAAAACAACCGAAATGGGACCACACCCCGACCGTCCCGATCCGGGTCCCCGCCGAATTTGCACCCGCGCTACTGGCGATCGCCCGACAGATGGATCGGGGGGAAGCGATCGAGGCGGCACCCAACAGCAACGGCAACGGGCGGCCGCAAAGTGACCCGACGCCCGACCCGATCTTCCAGCAGGTGATTGATGCCCTCCAGTCCGCCTTTGAAGTGAAGGCAGGGAACGGCGGCGCGATCAAGGATGAGATAGAAAAGGCCCTCAATCTGATGGGGGTTGAAGCTAACCGTCCGAGGCGTGGCGGTCGCCGATCGTGAAAATTTTGGGGGGTAGTCCAGGGCGGGCATTAAAAGGGACTCTAGCAGTGTTGGGTAAGTTCCAGCAGGTTGGGGGGGGCTGATTTTTGTGTTGGGACGGATAGCCGCGATCGCCCCGACCCGTCCCGATACATCTCCCAAAAACCGGACACATATTGAGACGCACCCCACCCCAGTTTCGCCGGGGTGGGGATTATTAAATCATTCAAAAAACCGCCCGGGTATCAATGTACATTGATAAGAGTGACGGACGGGGGTAGGGGGGCGATCGGCGATCGGCGGTGTTGGGTATCGCCCCGGGGGGAGTTCTTACAAAGCGTGGCCGATCGTCGGGGGGTGTGGAAGTGCCGGGGAGCGATCGAAGTGATGGTGGGGGCGATCGCGCCGATGGGGGGTGGGGTCGGTTTCGGTTTGACGATCCCTGAAGATCGGATCGTCAAATGATCGTCAAATGATCGTCAAAACCGGTTGGGCGAGTCCCCAAAACCCCGATAGATTGAAGCCGATGAGGGGATTTGAACCCCTGACCGCTCGATTACGAATCGAATTAAAAAAAAAGGCTGAAACTCTTTCCATGTAGGGATTTGGGGCTGGCGACAGTCCCGGAGGAATTTCAAATTCGCCTCAAAATTCGCCTCAAAGTTCGGGGACTGATAACCCCTGCTTTCTGCCTGCGTAGAACTTGTAAATTGTTTCGGGTGAGTTGCCGACGAGGTGGGCGACATCTTTGACCTCAACCCCGGCTTCGAGGCATAGGGTGATGAAGGTGTGGCGCATTTGATAGGGTTTGCGGTATTCAATGCCCAGGTCGGCCAGGATGGGTTTCCAGTGTCGGTGTTGGAAGTTGCCGATATCGAGGATGACTCCCCTCTTGCTGGGGAACACGATTTTTGAGTCCGACGTTCGACGGTACACCGATCGCTCTCGGACATCCCTGAGAATGGCTTGGACTTGGTTGTTGCAGGGGAATTCGCGGCTGGGTTCTGTTTTGAGTTTGTCGCACCGTTTTCGACCGCCTTTTCCGGTTACGATCGCGCTCTGGAAGGTCAATTGGGTGAGGTCGGGGGCGATGTCGGACCATCGGAGGGCGATCGCTTCTGAGGGACGGCAGCCGGTGAAGAAGCAGAAGCGAACGTAGTTGTGCAGGTAGCTGGAGTATTGGCTCTCGGCAAAGGCTCGGATGATGGCGTCTCGTTCGTCGGTGGTGAAGGGTTTGATGTCTCCTTTTTTCGATTTTTTGATGTGTTTCTTGGCTTTTCTGCTCAAGCGGTTGAAGGGAGATGGGCCGGGGACGAGTCGCAGATCGATCGCCCACTCGTAGCAGGCGTTGAGTTGGGTCATCAACCGGGATGTGGTGTCGGGGGTGAGTTTCTCGATGGCCCAGTCGTACACCTCCTGTCCGAGAATGGCAGTTATCTCGGTGTCGCGGAATGGCGATCGCTCGATGTGGCGCGACATGACCAAGTAGCCGTTTTTCCAGGTTCCGGGGCTGGCTGTTGACTTTTTGGTGTCGATGTAGCGTTGGTACAGACCGCTGAGGGTGGCGTGTTTGGGCGTGGGTTTACCGGGTGGGGGTTCGGGATTCGCTTTGATTTTGTACCGTTCCAGGGAGTAGTCAAAGCGGCCGGCTTCGATTTCCTCTTGAATGAACCGGGCTTTTTCCTCGGCGATTTTTCGGTTGGCTGGGGTGCAGGTGAGGTTGAGGGAAATGCGCTTCTGCTTTCCGTCGAACAGTTGTCTGGGTAGGGACAGTCTGAGCCTGTTTTTGTCGCAGGAGACTCCGACCCTCCCCTTGCGGCGTGGGGAAGTCTGTTTCATGGTTTTTGATTGAAATGGTGTTTCCGGTGGGGGGCTAAGTCGTCAAGGCTTGTCCCGTGTCTTCAAACCGCTCCAGGTTGGTGGATGGGGTGTAGAAGGGACTGTCCTGCCGACTGAGGAACTTTCCTTCGACGAACGTCTTGCCGTTGTTTTTTGGGTGGATTTCCTTGATAATTCCCTGCTTGCCATTCCACGGGCATTTGGGGTCATCGGAGGAGAGGTAGGTCACGGTGTCCCCAACTGCGATCGCCTGTCCGTTGCGGTCTGTGGCGGTGAGCGTGTTGTCGGGTTTGGGGGCGGTTCGACTCCGCTCGCCGCAAGTCGCACCAGTTTTCGGATCTGCGGGTGCGTCTATTGTGTCTATCGGTCTAGAGTGGGGGCTAGGTTCCTTGTCTGGCGGGGATTCTGGCGTGTCGGTGTCGGTGTCAAGAGTGGGTCTAGAGTCCGGTCTGGCGTCTAGAATTTTGGGGTCGGCAGACTCATCCGCTTTGAATTTCCTTCGAGCGCCGGACCCTTCGATGGTTCCGAGGCCTATCTCGGCGAGTTTGTCGAAGTATGCGCGAATTTGGTCGGGTTTCACTCCTCTGAGCGATCGTATCCGCTGCTGACAGTCGCTGGCTTTGACCGCTCCCCGTTTCTGGGACAAGGTGACGATATGGGAGAGGAGTGCTTCGTGGTTGTCCTTGTCCGCTTCGGCGTAGACACTGGTGATTTCATTGATCAGGAACTTGGCTAGTTTTACGGCTAGTTTTAGGGTTGAGGGGCTGATTTCCTCAGTGATGGGCTGTCCCTGTCCGAGGCAGTGGATGATGTGGAGGTTGCCCG
Organism: Lyngbya sp. CCY1209; assembly: GCF_055795065.1. Classification (NCBI taxonomy): domain Bacteria; kingdom Bacillati; phylum Cyanobacteriota; class Cyanophyceae; order Oscillatoriales; family Microcoleaceae; genus Lyngbya; species Lyngbya sp. CCY1209. Next base: position 30,744 of record NZ_JAYFER010000599.1, on the reverse strand, counting down.
CAATTCGTCCGACCTTTCCGGGGAGCTTGCCCCATTGGGAGGCGATCGCCGGGTTTTTCTCCGCGTATTCTACTCTACGGACATCTGCTCTGTTGTAAACCCGGGCGAAGTAGTCTTGGGCTTTTTCAGACAGTCGCAGTTGCACGGGTTCCGAAATTTTGAGCAGTTGGCGGTAAAACTCGACGAGTGTTTCCTGGACGTTGAGTTTTGGGAGGTTCTCTCGTTCCGCCCGCGTCTCGGGGATGTGCATGGGGGATATGGGTTGGCGGATGATGGAGAACCTTGACCACCAGCCGGAGGCGTCGTTCCGTCCGTTGGAGAACTCCTCGAATACTTCGGGTTGGATGTTCCCACAGAGGTTGAAGTTGGAGTGGGTCGTGTTGCTGGCGATTTCCTCGGCTTTCGCCTCAATGCGTCCGTCACCGTTGTAGAGGCTGAGAATGTCCTCGGCAAATCCTTGGTTGTAGGATTTCTGAATGTTCCTCATTTCTCCCGAAAACTCATCGGCTACTAGGAGACACCCCCACCGGGGATTGTGGGCGAGTAGGTTACGCAGTGCGGCTTGAGTTGCCCTATGTATGGCCAGGAGTCTCAACTGTGGCTCGGGTTCGTCAAACTGTTTGTCTGCATCTTCCGCCTGTTTCTGGCGCTTTTTCCAGTCCCGATGTTCGAGTTCGTGCCGTTCGTTGAGTTCCTTCTGTAGTTGCTTGAAGGGTTTGGAGATGATTTGGTTGAGTCCTGGTGTCTTCCGCTGGGACGGTACGGCACAGACCAAAGTAAAGAGGATGAAAGGTTCGCTGTGGTTGGTGTAGTCAAGTAAGTCAATCCTTGACTCGGGTGGCAGCAGCGAGGCAGTTGCCGTTATGAGGTGCATTAAGGCAATCTCGGGTCTGAGTGCCATCCTTCGATAGATTTGGAAGATGGGGTGCAGTGCCGGTGGCAGAAATTTCTCGACTTCAAGGCTGTTGTGTTGGAAGCTCAGGAGTTCCTCGACTGCTTGCTTGCATTCTTCTCTGGTTTCTTCCTGCTCTATTTCATCAATCCGGGCTTGGTAAATTCTGTAAACCTCTGTCGGTGAAATACCTGTCGCTTGTGCGATTTTGGCGAGAGTGGCTTTTAACTGGGCGCCACTTGCGCCGGACTCTATGACTTGTTCGATCGCTTCCTCCAAATCGTTGTCTTTGCCCCCTTTGATGAGGGAAAAGGATCTGTCGCTCTGAGATGGTTTTCCGCCGCGAACCCCCGATGGGTCGGCGAGTTGCTTCCAATAGGCTCGAACGCAGTTCTCGATCTTGTCATCGCTCAGGCATGGGGTTGGGTTGCGCCGTTGAGCCGATTTCCAGGTTGACTTGCGCCGTTCTGGTTCGAGTGGCGGATTGCAGCGATCGCAATATTGCTCGAACAGATCTTCGGGGCGGTCTTTCACCGGATACCCCAGGTATTGCAGCCGTTCATATGTCCCCAAAAGGTCTTGGGCGACCCGGATCGCGTCGTCGCCACGCCGTCCGTCTGGCGACCCGGATTCGATCAGATTCCGGGTTTCGATCGCGAGGCAGATGGTGAGGGGGATGTCGTCAGAAGTGATGCTGTTGAGCAGGGGAGTTTCCGTCCGCCCCGTGTTGTCCCGCATTTGCTCGATGACCCACCGGGGGGCTTCGGCGATCGCGGTTTCCCCTGGGGAGTTAATCCATTGATATTGTCCGGTTTCGGGGTGAACTGATGGCGGTAACACCGACTGGCAGCCATTCCACCGCAATTCCAGCAACACCTCTTTGCCGTCGTCGCCTTTCTGTCCCGTCTTGATTTTGCGGGTTTCGACGTTGCCCCATTCCGATTCGGGAATCTGGTACAGGTATTGGGCGCGTCCGGGCTTGTTACTGGTGAAACTGACGGTCGGTGGCAATCCCCCCGACGATTCGGCCAGTTTATGGGCGGGTTCACCGTCGCAGTCTACGGCTACGATTCCGCCGGAGATAGCGCCCGTTCTGAGTCCGTAGCCTTTCGCCCGTCCTGTTTCGATGTCTTTTTCGATGGTGTCGCGATCGCAGGGTTTCTCGTGTTGCCAGTTTTTCCGGTAGGGCGCTTTGCTGCCTCTGACGGGGGTGAGGATGAAGCTGTCGGGAATCTGGGAGAGTCCCGCGATTAGTTCTTGGGTAGAAGGCTTGTTCATCGCACACCTCCCAGCTTTTTCTGAATTTTCTCGATGTCTGCGATGTGCTTGGGATAGGGCTGAAAGGGTCGATTTGCCTGGTCTGCCTTGGAAATTCGGTCAAGCAGGCTCGTCAGAATAACGCGATCGCCTTTGCTCAATCCGGGAGCCATTAACAAACGCTGTACCGTTACTTTCCACCGCTGGTTGGGGGTACAATAGGCGTGTGATGGGCAAAGAAAAGCTTGCCCTTGCAAAGTATTTCGTTTTAACATGAATATGTGCGACCTCAATAGGTCGCTCGAAAAGTTTTAATTTTTGGGGAGGCTACCAACCTCCCGTTTTTTTTGCTCAAGCGCACTTCTGGCGCTGTTTGTCGCGGTACGCTCTCAGGTACTCAAAGCGTTCGCCGTGTCCTCCTCTGGCTCTGTAGTCCAATTCGGTGGCTTGGGGGGCTTCTGTTTCACCCAGTGGTATTTGGGCGATCCACTCTTTGATGATGGTGGCGACGGGAACTTTCCTCAGTGCGGCATAGAGATTCAGCCTGTCGAAGTCCTCTGTGGTCATCCGACAGTTGAAGTTTTCTATTGCGACTCTCCTCTGTTTTGCCATTTCCCTCTCCTCGATATATGTCTGGCGGGATGATTCTCAGTTTAGCAATATTTTTGATTTTATGCAATAACACAAACATGATAGATACGTAACGGATATAAATCGAAAATTTTTTTTGTGATTCCTCAGTATACATGGGGGTTTTTGTGATTCCTCAGTATACATGGGGGTTCTCTGAAATTCATATTTTTGATTTCTCAGTATACATGGGGGTTCTCCGCAAGTTTTGGGCAGCGTAAATCTGTGGAAAAATCGAATCTAGCATTTGAATTTCGACCTCTTGTTTAGAAGACAGCAAATGCTGTGTACTCCTGGAATGTTCACACTGAATGCTGTGTACCAAACTAGGTGAACTCTACTGGAGCTGCGATCGACTCTGTACTATCGGTGTTTTTCCCAGCAACTTCCGTTGAATAAACGTCCGCTGGAGCAAGTTTTTTCCGGGTTGCTTGTGTTGGGTTCGGCTGTCGGTTCGGATGCCGGGGTGTCGGCTGACTTGCGGTGAATGCATTTGGATTCGCCGTCTACGATACGAAATGCTTGACAGGGCAAGTAGTCGTCTGCAAAGCAGCTTTCCTTACCGCCGTTGAGGGTGCAGATCACTTGATTGGCATTGCCGGGAATCAGAAGCTTGGGTGGTGGCTGTTCTTCCGGATGTTGGGTGAAAGAAGGCTCGACGGGGGCGGGTTTCTTCCTGTCGCTCCATCCGAATATGATGGCTCCGAAGGAAGCGAGTGCGATGGAACTGACGAACAGGGTTTTCAACAGTCCGAACCGGGATGACTTTCTCGGTTGCTGGTTTGTCTCGGTGATATTTTTCATGGCGGGGGTTCGATGGGGGTGTGGCGTGGTGTGGCGAGTTGGAGGAAGCCCCCAGAGGTGGCTCTGGATGGGGCGACCACGGCACCACACCACGGTTGAGATCAGGTCGGGGTGACTCGCAGCCAAAGGCTGGTTCCGTCGGGTTCTGAGGTCAGGTAGCCTTTGTCTTCCATCCACCGCACGGCGATGAGGAATTTGTCTTTTGTCCATTTCTCGCCGTTGGTGGTGATGGTGATGGATCGCATCAGTTCGCCGAGTCTGGCTTCGGCGCCGTTGTTGACAATCCACTCCAGGATGCGGATCTGTTCGGGTGACAGGTCGGGATAGTTGGGGTTGAGGGGGGGTTTTTCCAGGTCGATCGCCCTCGGGTTGGGGTCGCCTTTGGGGTTTTTCCGGGTTCCGGACGGGGTTAGTTCGGCTGATTCGTTGAAGTCGGGTACGGTGCGAAGGTTGAGAAAGTGGGGGTGAATGAGGTGCTGGGGCGCATTGCCTTTGGCGCGGTAAACGGTGTGGTGCTTGTGGGTGGGATGTTCCATCAACTGGAAGGGGGCGGACCCGCTGACGACGCAGGGGTAGGCTGCGGTTTGCAGCCATCGGTATTCGGGGGTGGCGTGTTTCAGTTTGGTTTCGCCTTCGGCGCGGGCCGAACTGCCGGTCAAGATGAGCAGGAAGTTATTGCGAAATTTGCCGTCGATGCCGATCGCCTCGGTGTTGTGGGACAGCATGAAGGCGATGAGGATGATGTCGAATTTGCGGGCGTTTCCCAGTTTGCGGAGGGCGTAGGAGAAGATCTTGGACCGCTTCCGTTTTCCCGGCAGGGGGTCGATTTCGTCAAGGTATTCCAATTCGCTCAGGGTGTCGTTCACTTCGTCGATGAGAAGGACGATGGGGTGGGCGAGGGTTCGCTTGCGACGTTCGATTTCGTCGATGAACCACCGGGCGATCGCGAAGATTTCTCGGGGGTCGTCTACGATTCGGGGGTAGCCCATCTGTTCCCAAATGGGGTTTCGGGATGCGTGCAGGTCCAAGACGATGACTTCTGCGGGTCGATCTCGGGTCAGCAAACCCGCCAGGTGGCCGGCGCCGAGGAGGGTTTTGGCGCTGCCGGAGTTGCCGCCCAGGATGATTCCGCAGGCTTCGTCCGGGATGTCGGCGGGGTTGTAGAAGTCGATCTCCCGGCTTTCCCCGATTTCGGCCTGGGGTGGGGGCGAGGCGATGTCCGGGCCGCATCCGATGTCCGGCGGGGGGAGGAATTCGTTTTCCCATTCGGCCAGTTCGCTCACCTGTACGATGTCGAAGCATCCGTCCTCGATGTCGCGGCGGATCAGGCTGCGTTCGGTTTCTCGGATGCCGGGGATGGAGTAAGCGATCGCGGCAGTTCCCCCCAGCCAGCCGATGCCGACCCCCCAGAAGCGGTTCGGGTTGATGCCGGGGTTGAGGGAGGCCCACCACAGTCCGGCGGTGCCGATGCCGATGCTGACGAGGGAACAGACGGAGGCTTCGTGGTCCGAGAGCCATTGCAGGAAGGCTTGCTGCCAGTCTCGGGTCGAAATCATCAGAAGATCCCCCACAGAAGGCCGATCGCGGCGGTGGCGGTCAGGGCGATGGCGCCGAGTTTGAAGATGAGGGGGGAGGTGGCGAACAGTCCCCCCAGGCGGTCGGGGTGGGCGACTCCCAGGCTCAGGGACAGGAGGGCGATCGCGACGATGCCGAAGTAGAGCCACCCCCCGATGGCGGAGGCCCTGAGCAGCAGGGTGAGCAGTTGCCCGGAACTGGCGCCCACCAGCAGCAGTCCGCCGAACATTCCAAAACGTGCCACGGTCGTTCACCTCCTCAGTTGGTTCTCTGTCCGAAGCGCACGGGCGCAACCGTGCGGGGATGGGGGAGTCCCATCGATGAGTTGCCCCGGATGGACTGCCGCCGTCGTTCGAGTCGGAGTCGTTTCTGTTCCCGGGCTTTGGCGATTTCCAGGTCGCGGGTGGCGCGGGTGACGGCCATGTTCGCGGCTACGTTGTCCAACCCGGTCAGGAGTTTTTCGTTGTGCCGGTACTGTTTGGCGGTTCCTTGGGCGGTGGTGAGGATGGATGCGGTGGCGTTTTTGGAAATGGTGGTTTCCGATCGGGTGATGGATTTGAGCAGTTTCCGGGCTTTGCCGGAGTTGGCGGCGACTTTTTTTCCCTCCCGGTCGATCGCCTGGAGTTCGGCGATGAAGCCGTCGTCGCAGGCCCAGCCGCGACTTTCCCAGGCCCGGATCAGTTGGCTGGAGGCGTCGAGGTAAACGCCGGGGCCGGCCGGGGAGGTGGGGCGGTAGCTCCCGTCGATCATGGAATTGGGGACGCTGGAATGGTCGCCCGCGATGTCGTACCCTCCGGTGGGGGAGTTCCCGCCGAGGTTGAAGATGTTGCCGAAAAAGTTGCCGATGCTGTCGTACCAAGCCATTATTTTGACCTCCTGTGGGGGCTGAGATGGAAAGGGGCGGGTCAGAACATCCCCCCGGTTAACTGCAATTCGAGGGCGGGGGATCGGGCGGCGCTGAGTTCGCGCCACAGGGTTTGCAGATGGGATAGCAGGTGTTTCATGGGTCGGATGTTGTCTGGGTGGTGGGGTGCGCTGTCGCGGATCGCGCGATCGAGTTGGTGTTGGAGTCGGGCGATCGCTTCTTCGATGTTTTGGAGGCGGGATTCTACGGATTGAGTCGGGTCGTCCAGTCTTCGGCGGTTTGCTGCCGTCGCAGGGTGTCGGCGCGGTTGCGTCGCCGGGTCGCTTCCTCCCCCATTTGTCGGATCAGGTCGTCGGGGGACAGGCCGTTTCCCCGTTCCTCGAACTCCGTCAGCAGCCCGGTTTTGGCGTTGGAGTCGATGGCGGTTTCCAGGTGGTAGAGGGATTGTTGTCCCCGCAGGCGGGCGTTGAGGAAGGCGGTTTGTTCGACTTTGGAGGCGGCATCTCCGAGGCGTTCTCCGCGCCGGTGGGCGATTTCGAGGATTTCGGCGGCGTTCCCGGCGGTGATGCTGTCGAGGGCCCGGGCTTTTTCGATGCGGCGATCGCGGTCGTGCAGGTGGGCGAGGGCTTCGTCTTTGATGTCGAGGAGGGCCAGGACTTCGGATCGGGGGATGCGATCGGGGTCGTGTCCGAAGGAGCGGACGAGGGCGGTGGTTTCTTCGGGGGAGAGTTTGAGGGTGGCGGCGGTTTCTTCTAGGTTGAGAAGGTCTTGGCCGTCGGCGGGGGGGGCGGGCTCGCCGGATAGGGTGTTGCGGTGGGGGTCTTGACTTCGACTCCGCTCGGTCGTCTGGTTTCGACTCTGTTCGATCGCCTGTCGGATGGCGGTCACTTCGTCGGGGGCGAGGGTGTCGGGGTTGAAGCCGCGATCGAGGGCGATTTTGAGGACGAGGGATTCGGGGACTTTAAGCGACTTCGATACGGTTGCTGCGGTCGCTTTGGAGGGTTTGGGCGAGTTCATTGAAGTATTGCTCCTGAGTGAGTTGGCTGGCGTTGTTTTGGATGTAGTCGGCGATGGCGGCGGCGGGGGCGCTGCGGGGCAGGGATTCGTAGAATTGGTTGACCTGTTCGAGTACCCAGGCTTGGTAGAGGTTGAAGGCGGCTCTGGGAACGTACCAGCGGCGGTAGTCCGGGACGTGGTAGATGACCCATTTTTCCCATTTGTTGAGGGTGGTGGGGCTTCTGCCCAGGTTTCTGGCCAGTTGTCGGCGTTCGATGTAGGGGCCGCGATCGCTCCCCTGTTTGAGCCGCACGGCGGGGACGACTTCGGCGGTGAGGGGTTGTGTCATGGCGGTGAGTTGGGTTTCGGGTGGATGGTTCGCCCCGCTCTGAAGGGGTTGGGGTGAACATGATTGACTATAGTGTACCTATATAGGTACTGTCAATACCCTTTCAGGTTTTATTTGTTTCCCGTTTGGGGATGGAGTGGGGGAGCGTGTACCCCGATGGGCGCTAAATAGTACCATTGAGGGGAGTTTGCGAAAGTTTGGATGAAGGTTGGAATATGACTGGCTCAACTCCGCCGAGGGGCAAAAAGGTTCATGTGACGCTGCCGCTTGGGGTTTATGAGGAGTTGGTGAGGCGGGCGAATTTTGAGAACCGATCGGTTGCGAATCTGGCGGGGTTCCTGCTGGAGTACGCGATCGCCACCAAGACTCCGCCCCCCCTGGGGACTCAGAAGTATGAGAATCCGGATCAGGAGGGGAACCGTCTGGCGATCGCGTTTATTAGGGCGTTGGCGAAGGGGGAGAAGACGAATGAGGGGACGCTGACGCAGTTAGCCCGAGATTTGGGCATCGGCGAGGAGGTGCTGATCGAGATCCGCGATCGGGTTTTGGGCGAGAGGGGGGATTGAGTCGAAAAAATCCCCCTAAATCCCCCTTAGCAAGGGGGACTTTGAATTTTCCAGCGTCTCTCATCGACTTTGAAAAGTGCCGTATGTTCTTGCAGGTGGGGGTTTTGGGTTTCCTGTGGGGCGATCCGCAAAGTGTACCCATTGCGCTTTCGGGTGATTTTCCGTCCCTCGGATGGCGTTAGCTGACAGGGCAAGGTGGTTGAAGATGTCAGTTTAGATTGATTGTTTTCTGGTTTTCTGATTTGATAGTAATCGATTAAATTTTTTCAAGGATTAAAATTCTCGGGCAAGATAGCATCTTGAAAATTTGCGTGATACTTGCGTGCATCAGTTAGGTTCGCATTTCTAAGATCCGCATTTCTAAAATTTGCATAACTAAGATTTGCATCTCGAAAATTTGTACGATATAATCTTGCATCGGTAAAGTCTGCACCTTTTAGATTTGCATTCCTTAAATCTGCAAACTCGAGGTTTGCACTTCTCAGGTTTGCATTTCCGAGTTTTGCGAACATTAGCTTTGTACCACTAAGTTCTGTCTTTTCGAGATTTGCATTTGTCAAGTTTGCATTTTCAAGGTTTGCGCTTCTTAATGCTGCATTTTTAAGATTTGCACCTTCAAGATTTGCACCTCCAAGATTTGCAATTCTGAGTTCTGCATATTCAATATTTGTATTGGTGAAATTGGAATTATAGAGGTCTTTAATTAAAAGTATAGCGCCACTCAGATTCAGGTGATTGAGACACATCAAGGCTGTTCGGTTCTTTGAACTCGTTCGCTGTCCTTGCAATTTTGACAGCCAATTGCCAAACGCATCAGGCTGTTGCTGGAAGCATTTGATATTTGAAACTATCTCGGTCACATAAGCGCAGCTACTGAGCGCGGCTAAGAGAGCTTCTTCGGCATTGCGGGCTTGGTAAGATTCTTCAAAATAGGAGGGACGGGGATCGAGCTTCTCCATTGGCATTCCCTTTCGCAGCATATAGTCGATGAGTTGACACAAGGTTTGTTGCCACTGCTTCACCTCTTCCGGGTCTTGTAGTGCCATCTCATCCCTCAAAAAAGTTAAGAGATATTGATCGACTTCAGAAGGGCCGCAAAGTTTAGCCCACTCAGATAAACAGTGTTTTTCATCCCACCCCTTATCCGGGTCGTCTTGCTTCCGATGAAATTCTTCATGAGTGTTTTTGAGTTGTAAAACAATCCGACAAGCCGCGAGATATTCTCCGAAGGTCTTGTGGGTGAATTCAAACGTGGCATCGCTCGCATATTGTTCGCTTTGCCTGAAATAGAAAGCGGTCAACAGTTGGGTAACTCCACTTTGAGAATCGTTGCAGCGCATGACCTCTAAAAGTTTTTGAAGTTTAGAGTTACAGCGATTTTCTATTTGCGCGATTGTTGCCGTTCGACGATTGCCATGCCAACAGGCAATGGCGATTTCTTCGAGAATGCGAATAAAATCTTTCTTGTCAATTGCGTTTAGCGTTGGGTGCCGATAATTTTCCCAGTCACGCTCAAAGACACGATCGAGTAAATCGCTATAAATCGAATTAAGATTGTTGGTTTCAGAAAAATCCAATCTTTGACGGTCATAGCTGAGGGCGATCAGGTAGTTCAGTAGAGGTTGAGCCGTAATCTCGGCTAATTTTCCTCGATCTAATTCCGGGGGCAAACCTTGATACACTTTCCCTTTCAGCTCTCCATATTTTTTCCACCAAACTTGGCGTAGGTCTGTCGTCAATAACTGTTGTTCATCAATATATGAGATTCCCCATTCTTTTTCTGATTTTAGGGAATAGGGCAAGAGATGTAAGATTTGACCTTCTTTGCGGAAATAAGTTTGATTATGCTGTACGACAATATCCCGACCGCTCATCAATACTAAAATTTTTGCTTCTGTTTGGTTGTAACGGTTGAGATTGCTTTGAACTTCAGTAATGAAGTCTTGGGCGACTTGAAAAGCAGCTTTTCCCTGCATTGCCAGTTCATCCAGTCCATCAAAGATGAGTAATACCTGGGATTCTTGGTGTTCCTTAGTTAATGGATTGGGGGGCAGAAGGTTATCCAAATCGGTATCTATAAAATCTTGAACTGCATCTTGCAAAGCGTCGCGTATTTTCAAGTGATGGAGTGGTATGAACAGGATTCGTGTGGTTTCATCTTGTGCCAGTTTTGCTGCAAACATTTTACAAAAAGATGACTTGCCACTGCCGGGGCCACCACAAATGACTCGGATCGCGTCCTCTTTATCTGCCCTCTTTACCCAATTGGTGAGGGTTTCGTGCAGGTCGATCGCGACTCGCTCTTTTTTTGGGGATTTCAAATTTTCTGGTTCTCGCGATTCGGATGATTTTTTTTCATAGTAGCCCCGCAAGGGAATGTACACATCTGCCAGTCCGAAACTTTCCTCAAACATGGGTTCATTCACCCGACGCTGCAACCAAATTAAATAATGTTTCCAAGCCAACTCCCTGTCTATCGCTTCGGCAAATGGCGTGTCCAGCTCTTTTGTGAGAATGGCGTAAGTCGCGGGATTCGATCGCCACTCTCGGTGGAGGGCGAAGACGAAATAGCTGGGCAGGCGTTTGGCTAGGTTGGCAGAGTGCGTGGGTTCAAAACCTTGAGATTCTAGCCAGGATTGGTAGGGCTGTCGAACAGCGTCAAGAAGATCGAGATCTTTGGGGCGATCGAAGAACGTCCTGGGCAGCTCCTGATGATTCTCTAACTCACGGTCAAGTGTTTGGCGAAGTTCCTGGGGGTCAAGTTCAGTTTGTAGCGATCGTTCCTTAACTAATTCCAACATGGCTCCGATTAGCGATCGCTGTACCAACAACCACGCGATCGCACTGGGTTCATTTGGATTGATGTCCAGCGATTTGAGGATGTCTACCGCACTTGCACCCGCATTTTCCCAATTCTGGAATATGACGGCAATTCCACCTTTTGCCACCCCTTGCAGCAGTTCTCCCGGTTTCAGGGACATGGGACGTTTCCATATAGAAACTGGCTTTTGTATGGGGATGTCGGATTCGGAATTCATCATTCAGACCTCAAATCGTTGGTGTTTGCTGGTGTTTCAGGTGGCGATCGCCATTATGAGCAGTTTTCCGTTCCCTTGGATGGTGTTAGCTGACGCCGTTCTCGGGTTGGGAGTTGGGCGCGATCGCGTGGTTGATCATCTGGTGTAACTATGAATCGGGACTGCAACAGAAGTGCCGAGTTCGGGAATAGCACCAGTGCGGAATGTCTTTATCTTCCAAGGAGAGATCGACAATTGTGGCAAAGTCGATGCGTTCCGTCTCCTCATATTCGAGGTTGCAAATTTCATCAAAGTAGAAGTGGTTGCCGAAGATTGCGCCGCAGCGAGGACAGCCGAATGAAGTGTATGAATCCCCGACGGTCTTGCTGTATCGGGGTTTGATCGCGCCCATGTTGATTTTGTGGCGTTTGGCTTTTGGAGTCTCCAAACATTCGCGGGCTTTGGCGACAATCTCGGGGAGAAATTGAGGGTCGATTGCGACCTGCTGCAAGTCAAAATCTTCGCCACAGCGTGTTTTACAGGGTTGATTCTGAATGTGATAAATATAATGTTTTTGACGGCATTTCCAACAGTTGACCGGGAAGAATCGAATTCTAATCTTCTGTTGCCTCTCAAATCGGTAGGATTCGCAAAATTTAAAATAGCCGGATAAAATGTCTGCGATAAAATCGGACAACTTTGACGATCGCCGATTGTCCGCTGTGGAAAATGAATACATGGATTTTCGGTCGGTAATGACGAGGGGCTGTTCGGATTCGTTCACCGACAATTGAAACATGGGGATGTCTCTTCTGGGTTCAGAAGTCGGAAACTTCTTGAACAGCCAGTAACATTGAATCCCGTCTTCGGCATACTTCCGTTGTCGCCGTTCGGTTTCTTCCAGCGTTTGGTGACTCCACTGGACTTCAAAGGCGACCCTGACCAACTTGCCGTCGATCTGTTTGGTCGCCAGTACGTCTGCCCTCCAATTCTCTCCACTCGCCTCCGTCTTCACGTCGTAACCCATCGCTTGACAGGCTCGGGCGATTTCCGTCTTGCAAAGGCGGTGCTGCCACGTTTCTGGTTTGGACGTGCATTCGCCCTTCTTTTGGTGGACGAAGTGCTTGATGCCGCGTGTCGATGTTCTCAAGTACCCCCGTGCTTCGCAGCAGGGCAAGGTGACTTTGGCTTTCCCGCGTTTCAATGCATTCCATTCTTCATCGGATAGCAATGGGGCGAGTAGTTCTCGTCCGTCTAAAATGGCTCTCAGTGGCATGGCTTTGTTCCCTGATTCATGGATATTCGATTGGCTATCTTCCGTCCCCTCGGATGGCGTTAGCTGACGTTGTTCTCGGGTGGGAAATTGGGTGCGATAGATGCGCTTCGTGGATCGCGAGTAAGTCGTCTGATGCGACTAAGGCGGGTGGGAATGGGTGAGTTCGTTCATAGCAGGGGTGGTGTCGGGCCAACATCGTTTGGGGTACAGGTGCGTTGTTTTCCCATTTCCTCAAAGACCGCAAGCCGTTACTCGCTGAAACAGAGAGGCATACACCAAACAAACTCTGCGTATCGATGCACCGACGGGCAGTTTCCACCAAAAACTCCGGATGGGAAATCGCAGGATGCCGATCGCCCTGAGAAATCGAGTCAACATCCACAAAATCACCCACTGCACAAACCATAGAAGTGCCAACAGAATCGCCCCCGCAATTCCCCCGCCGATCAAGCCAGCCAAGACCCACAGGACAAACCAAAGAATTGGGGGGACGGGGAGATCCATCACCCAAGATGTGATGCAGGGGAGATGGCCGCGTGGGGCCGACGTATCGAAGGTTAAATCGTCGTAGTAAAGCCAGGTTCCCTTCACCCGCCACCCGGCAGCTTCGCACAGCCGATACCACACTTTATTGTTCGGACATTTGCCGTCGAGCTGGCCCCCATTGTTAAAATAGATTTCCTTTTGAACGGAAAAGCCGAACCGGCCGTTGCTGTATTGGACCCACAATCCGTCAATCGTTCGCAAGTCCTCGCAAGGGAAATCATTGATATTTTTGTGGGTCAATCCCCCATCTTCCGGCCGTTTGGAAACTGCCAGCATGACCCGCCTCGTTTCCCTGTCCGCTTCCCGCCACTGCTTCTGGGAGAGCAAGTCTCTCAGTTTTGTATAGTCCATTCCGACTGCCGATTTCAATTGTTGCATGGTTGGATGTTCCTCCAATAGTTAAGTTGAGATTGAATGCGATCGCCTAAAAATTGCTGTAGCTGACAGGCTCAAATCCCCAGCTTTCGGGTAGCCAATCTTTGGCGACGACACCGAATCCCCGGTCGAATTTTTTTTTCATTGCTTCACGTAATTTGGAATCGTCTGAGTAGTGAGGCGGACAAGCTACCTCGGCGGGGTAGGTTCTGATGTTCTGCTGGGCGAGGGCTTTCAGGATAGATTTACCGCCTCTCCCCCCCGCACCGCTGACGTTCAGGTTGCAGCAGTTGACCGCTGCTAAGACGGTCAGTTGAAGGAGGCTGTCGGGTTCTTTGACGATGAGAAAGACGCTCAGACTGCCCAATTTTTCGCCATCTGCTTCTCGCTCCGACAGCTCCTCTGCCGGGTTGTCCGCCAGCGTCGCGTCGATAAACCACTGGGGTGGCAGGCATTCGGGTTCATTTTCTGCCAGCAACACGCACCCGACGATCGCCTCCGGTTTGTGGGCGATGAGGGTCAGGATGGGGTTGAGAGATGCAGTTATTCCTTCGGGTAAAAAGATAAAGTTCATAGTTGGGTTCTCCCTGATGGTTGTCGATGGTGGTGGATTTTCCAGCCACATGAACGGTGTTAGCTGACGCGGTTCTCGGGTTGGGAGTGAGGCGCGATCGCGGGATTGCTCTGTCCCCGGCACCGTCATCCCACGTTGACACCCCCATCCCCTTGAACTGGAAAATGTCAAGATTCGAGTTCGCTGTACAAGCCCAGTTCCTCCAAGGCGACCCGGGTCTCTTCGCGCTGCTGTTCGGTGATGTCTCCCTCCACCGAAAAGTGAACTTGCAGCGTCAACTTTAAATCTTGTTCGTTGGCAAATTTAGACAGAACTCGCATATAAAAATTCATCCATTTCTGGGACGTAATTTCCCCCGTCCACTCCAGCGACCGGGACCGAGAAACGGGGTCGCCCGTTGCGGTGTCGTAATCGCCGCTTTTTTCGCCGACTTTTGCCGACTCCGGCCGCGCCGATTCGCGAACCCTCCCGACTGAAAACGGGGCGGTGGCGCGGATATCCCCCACGGCGGCGGTGACGGTGAAATTCCCCGCATCTTCCCCGGCCGTCAGGACGCCCTCGGCGGTGATTTCTCCCCCCGTCGCGCCCCATCGAACTTCCGCCACGGGAAAATCTCGCTCGTATTGGTCTTCTCCCCGGACGGTGAAGGTCTGCTTTTGTCCCGGTTCGAGGGTCGGGCTGTCCGGCGAGATGACGATCGCACTCAGCCGGGGCGGGTCGGTAATCCGTTGCTGGTAAGCTTCCGCGTCTTCAGCTTGGATTGCGAAGGCATCTTCGGAGAGTTCCACGTCGTCGTCTGACAGGGAACTCTTGAACTCGAAGGGGTCGTAGCGATCGCCCACCTTGCCGACGTAGGCGAAATGTCCGTCCCGAACCCCCCGCGCGATCGCCGTTTTGACGGCATCGGGGTCGAGGAGGCGGGGGAACTGCGGCGAGGCGAAGAAGGCATCCCGGATGGCTTTGGTACTCCACTCCCGAAAGGCGGGCGGCCAGTTGCGGACTAAAAATCGGGGGCTGATCGCATCTTCGATGTCCCCGTCTTGCTGGAGGCGATCGACGATCAACCGGGGCAGGGATGCGGCGGCGCTCGACGTGATCAACCCCAAGTTGACCGTGCGAATCCGGTTGTCTTTGCCCAGCAGCATCACATATTTGTAAGAGCGCCAGACCGTTTCCCGCAGGTCCCGCTCGGCTTTCTTCAAGCTTTCGGCGAGTTGTTTTCGCTGGGTTTCGTCCAGGCGGTCGGACTCTTCCTCTCGGATGGCTTCCCAGGCGAGGAGCTTCCGGGCATCCGCCCGCAGGGTCGCGTCCGAATCGGCGATCGCGAACATCAACGCGCTCTTGTAAGTCCGCGCCGACGCCCCCACCTCCCGGATCATCCCATCGACAAACTTCGATGTCTCCTCCTCAGACCCGGCGTGTTCCGGGGCCAGCACGGCCAAGGTCAGCGTCGGCTGGTTGGGGATGTCGCCCGGTTTGTCGGGAAACGGGACGATCTGGACGAGTCCCCGCCCGGGGGCGAACTGCTTTTCGATCGCCTCCCGAACCCGGCGGTCGATCGCTTCGTCGCGGACGCTGGCGCGGCGGTCGGCAAGAATTTTGTTCAGGTTGGGGTGGATGCTGAAGTAATATTTCGTGCGGTTTACGCTCAGGTAGTAGCACTCGGCCGACAGGGCTTCGAGTACCGTCTCCACGTTTCCGATGTCCAAATCCGGTTCGCCCACAGCCATGCGGATTTCCGGGAGGGTGGCTTCGGTGCGGGTACACCCCCCGTTGGATTCAAAGAAAATGGCGGTGGCAACTTTGCGGTGCAGCCTCGCCTTTTTGATCGCCTCCACCGACTCTTCGTCCAGTTGGAGGGCGTGGGCTTCTTTTTTGCCGGCGATGTCGGTGGTGATGGCTCCTTCCAGGCGCTCTTGCCCCATCTGCTCGAACAGGGCGGCCCGAAAGTTCGGGTCGTCCAGGGGGGCGGTTCCCAAGCCGATCAGCGGGTCGCGTCGGCTACCCCTGTACCCGTCCTGGTAGGCTTTCGAGACCCACAGCGCCAGCAGCCGCAGGATGCCCCGAGTGCGCTGGAATTGGGGGAGGGCCTGCCACTTGCGCTCGAAGACGGAGAGGACGGAGGGGTGGAAGGGATAAGTCGCCTTGAACGCTTCGAGCGCATCATCGACGGGGAAGCTGGGAAGCTGTTGGCGGTGCTCGATCGCCCAGTCGGCGTATTCGTTGCAGGTGGCGATCGCATCGGTGGGCAGCATGATTTTCCCGTCGGCCGTGACGGCTTTTTCGTTCCATTCAAACAGGCGGCGGCGGATGATTTCGGAGGTCTCCGACTCGGCCGAGAGCATGGTCGCCTTGCCCAGGCGGTCGAGCATTTTCTTGAACCGCTTTTCGTCGGCTTCGTCGGCTTCGGTGTACTCCATTTCGGAGGCGGGAATGGACACCACCAGCACCACGTTATTTTGACCCCGGGCGGTTTCGGAGAGGGCCTGCATGAAGTTGTAGAGGCGATCGCCGTAGCCCTTCTGCCGGTAGGTGCTGACGTAGTTGAGGATTTCGTCCATCAAAATCAGGCAGGGTTTGTCGTCGGGCAGAAATTGCCGGATCACGTCGCCCTTGGGTTCGATAAACTGCTTCTCCTGTTCCGCCACCGCCGCCAGGGCCGCTTCTCCCCCCAGTTGGTAGGCGATTTCGCCCCAGGGTGTCTGCCGCCGGGGCGTGCCGTCGTCGCCCCCCCGCCCGGACAAGGAGTCGAATTCGGTGCCGACGAAGACGGCGACGGCGGCTTCGGGGATGGACTCCATTTCGGCTTTGGCGAGGATTTTGGGAACTCCCGTCCACCGGTCGGCCTTCGACCCCTGCTTGGCGAGGTGGTACAGGAGGGTGAGGGCGTGGGTTTTGCCACCGCCGAATTGGGTGGAGAGGTTGAAAATGGCGGGGGTTTGGGCGGTTTCCCCGGAGAGGCGGCGCACCACCAGGGCGGCGAATTCGGTCAGGGATTTGGTGAGGTAGGTGCGATCGAAAAACCGTTCCGGGTTTTGGTAGTCCGCCGGGGCGCGACGATCTCGCACTTGGTCGAGGTGGACGGCGAATTCGGCCGTATCTTGGGGTTTGCCCTCCCGCAGGTCTTCGCGGGGGGTGAGTCCTTCGATTTTGTGCCAGGGTTTTAACGGCATGATTGGGGGTTGGATGACTTTTACAAAATCTTCGAGCGACCGGTGGAATTGATGGTGAAAGTGCCGGTCATTTGTTGTGAAAAAATATTAGAACTTTATTTGATTTAAAGAGTCGATCAGGCTTCGGATTTCTTCCTGCTTTTCTTTCTGATTGGTTTCCATGTAAATTTTTTCGGCTTGTTGCAGGTCGGCGATGGCGGGATTCAGGAACATTTGAATGCAGCAAAAGGCTCTCTGCGTGTAAGCTTCGTCATGTCCCGGGTTCAATTCGATGACTTGACTCCAATCATCGAATGCCTCTGTATATTGACCCGAGTTTGCCCACATTTGGGCTCGAAGACAGTATGCGGCCTGTTCGGTCGGATCGAGTTCGACGATCTTGCTGTAGTCCTCGAACGCCGCTTGATATTGTTTTAATCGCAGGTGGGTCGCGGCTTTTTTGTAGTAAATATTTTTGTCATTCGGTGCCAACGTCGTCGCCAGGTAGAAGTCGGGCAGAGCTTTTTTATATTCCTCTAACTCTAAATAACAAACCCCCCGGTTGTAGTAACTCCGGGAATCGTTGCTGTCGAGTTCGATCGCCGCGTCAAAATTCGCGATCGCCCGGTCGTACTGTTTCATTTGAAAGTAAGTAACCCCCCGATTGAAGAAAGCTCTTGTGTAGTCCGGCTTTAGGACGATCGCCGCGTCAAAATCCGCGATCGCTCGGTCGTAATCTTCCAATGCCAAATGAACCAATCCTCGGTTTGAAAAAGCCTTTTCATCTTGGTCGTTGAGTTCGATCGCGCGGTCTAAATCTGGCAGGGCTCGGGAATGTTGACCTATATTCGAGTAAGCCCCCCCCCGACCCCGGTAAGCCTCGCCGTAGTCCGGATCGAGTTCGATCGCCTGGGTGTAATACTCGATCGATTCTTCCCATTTCATCTGGTCGAAAAGGTTCGACGCTTTTTCTCTCAGTTGCCGTGAATCCATCTGTTTTGACCTCCGCAAAGTGTTCTGCAATTTTACGATTGAAAAAAAAGATATAACTTCCCCTCACGTCTCTAAAATCCCAAGGTTTTTTTCCGGGCCAGAACCCCGTCCACCCAGCGTTTTTCTTCGCTTCCGGGGGGGTAGAGGGCGGAGAGGGCTTGGGCGAGGGTCCAGAAACGCTTGTCGGCGCCGATGCCCTCCTCGACGAGGAAGCGTTTCAGGGCTTCGCTGCGTCCGGCGGCGAATAAAATCATGCTTTGGTGGATGCGGTCTAACACGGTTTTGCCAGGGGTTTCGATCGCGGTGTCGCCCCAGTCGGCATCCGCCTCCCCGGTTTCTGCGGTGGAGAAAAGGCTCAGTTGTTGGTCTTTTTTGGACGATCGCTTTTTGGCGGGCGCCTTCCCCCCGTCTTTGCCCAGCAGGTGGGCGGAACGTTCGGAGACGGGGAGGAGTCGGGCGGTTTTGCCTTTGATTTCGACCAGGTGGGCGAGGGTTTCCAGGTGGGCGCCGAGTCCCTGGGCGATTTTGCGGGCGGCGTCGAATTCGAGGCTGTAGCCGCCGCCGGATTTTGCGGTTTTTTTGGGGGCGTCGTCGTCGCCGTCGCCGTCATCCTCCGAGTCGGCGGTGTCGCCGTCGGGGGTTCCGGTGGAAAGAGTCCACAGCCACATGGCCGTCAGGCGGGCATCTTCCTCGAATCCGGTGGCGTCGGCATCGGCGAAAATCATGCCGAGGGCTTCTTTGGAGACGCTTTCCCAGACTTTTTCCAGGTATTCTCGCAGGGTGACGATTTCGCCGGAGGCTTTTTCGACGCTGGGGTAGCGGGAGTAAATTTCCAGGGCCGGACCGAGGCAGGCGAAGATGGCGTCGGCGCCGACGACTCCTTCGCTGGCGAGGCGGGGCATCCAGTCGTGGATGCGCCCGGGGAGTTCTTGTAAGATGTCGCGCCAGTCGCCGATTTCGTCTCCGTCGCGGGGGCGGCAGACGATGTGAACGGAGGAGGCGAGGGCGGCTGAGTTTTGAGCGCGGAGTCTCGTTCCCATTTCTGTATCAATTGGCCAGGAACCGGTCATCGTCCAACCCGCATCGACCATCGCCTGTAGTTGGGCTTCCCAGCCGGATGTGGATTTGTGGGCGAAGACGACGACACCGATACCATCGTCAGATAATATTCGGCATCCCTCCGCCATCGCTTTCGCCATTTGTGTTTCAAAGTATGTTTTATCTTTACCTTTGACCTCATCTACAATGCATTCGTCATCTTTGGGAGTGATTTCATCCTTAAAAGAAACACTAAGAGATGGGGGGAGCGTTCGCTTGAGCCAGACATAGAAGAAATCAGATAAGTCGGCGTAAGGTACGGCATCATAGTAAGGGGGGTCTGAAAAAAAACATTGGGAAAAATTATCGGGCAAGGGATGAGTTATGGCACTGACTCCTTGTATCTGAGCAGTAGTCACAATTTTTTGAGTTTTTTCTATTGCCAAGAGACTCCACTTGAACAAACCATTCCAATTTCCAGAGCCGGAGCCAAAAAAAACAGTTTCGACAAAATCTGATACAAAAGGAATTGTTTGTCTTGCAAATGTATGGGTTACTTTTTCCCTGTTTTGATGATGCCAAATGCAAATTGACGACAAGTAATCTGCTTGTTTGTCAATTGCCAGAGATAAAAAACTTTGAACAGCGATCGCCAATCCTTCATCTTCAGTATTGGCTAACTTTTTCCCTACTTCATTGACCAGCTTCACCAAAGTCGTCAACGCCAAAGCCTGACGAGAAGTAAATAAATCTTCAAATTTATCCATTCCATAGTTTCGTTGAGAAAATGCCCGACCTGCACCGCTTCCTCCTCCTTTCGGGGTCGGTTCATCTGGCACTAAGCTCAACTCCCCCTGATGTTCTCGCTTGCGCTTTTCCAACTCCTCCTTCGCCCGTCTCACCGCATCCCAATCTGTTTCTGTGGGCAACCGATAAAACCGCCCCTTCTCACTTTTCCGAGTCGTCACCACGCAAAACAACCGGGCATCGTCCGCCCCCCCGCGTCTCCCTTTCAACTGCTTCCGCACCGACGCCACCGGAGTCGTAAACCCGCAACAGGGACAGGTCGCCGACCCCCGTTTTACCGTCCCGTCGCCCACGTCCTTCGCCTTGACATTTTCGACGATCTCAAAATCCACCCGCTTTTCTTCCGGCCTCGGAATCAACTTCAACGCCACGGATTTATTCTTTTTCTTCGCCAACCACAAAGACCGCATCAACGGCACTTCCGCCCCGCATCCCGGCCCCTCGCAGACGACGGTTCGCGCCCAGAGATAGGCGATGGGCGTACTTCCATCCTCGTCCTCGGGATAAAATCCCCCCAACTCCTTCTCGGCTTCTTCCTTGACCCACTCCCCCCACTTCCTGACCTCATCGGCCAACTGCTGTCCGTACTTGGGGATATATTCCAAAACCACCTTGTTCAACAACACTGCCACGGGGTTCAAATCCGAGGCGAAGGCATCCGCCCCCACCCGCAACGCCTCCAGCGGTATCGCCCCGCCGCCCGCAAACGGGTCAACCACCAGGGGCCGACTCCCCGGAATTCCCCCCAAAGACTCGTGGGCGACCCGAGTTAAAGCCCGACTCGTTTCCAAATAGTCCGGTTGGGTGGAATTGTCCCAGTTGGCGAAATCGGCGATGAAGTCCAACAGCCGATGGCGGAGGATATTCAAATGTTCCGGTTTGCCGGGGTCCAACCGATTTTCCGGTTTCGCCAACACCTGCCAGCGGTTCCAGGTTTCCGTCTCGCAGGAGTCCGCCAATTTTTTATCGGCCGCGGCTTTCTTGGCAAACTCCACCATCAGCCTCGCCGCCTCCTCCCGAAACTGCCGGGGACAAAGTTCGTCCGCCGGGTCGGGCCACAGAGCCGCGCAGACCACCGCCCGACAAGCCGCCAGAGGCCGCCGCGCCCACCAAATATGCAGGGTGGAAATATGCCCGTGACGGATAGATTTTTCCCGTCTGGCGTGGGCG
This sequence comes from Lyngbya sp. CCY1209, assembly GCF_055795065.1. Taxonomy (NCBI): domain Bacteria; kingdom Bacillati; phylum Cyanobacteriota; class Cyanophyceae; order Oscillatoriales; family Microcoleaceae; genus Lyngbya; species Lyngbya sp. CCY1209. The sequence goes on along the minus strand of NZ_JAYFER010000599.1, from coordinate 9,862 downwards.
GAAATCCGCTTGATTGGCAGGTCAACTTCGATCAGGCGTTTGGGGTAGGATGTCATGGTTATCTTAGTTGTTTGAGGAATTTTTCTGAGCTGGCTTCGGAGGAGATGTAGCCTCTTTTAATTGTTGAACCAAACTAGATCGTTCATTTTCTGATAAAGTTTGAACGTAAACTTTTGAAAGTTCACTCACTAAAGCTATTTCTTTTATAGAAATTTTTTGAGCCAATTTTTCAAACCAGTAGTGATGATCGATTCCTTTAATAGCAGCAAGAAAATCATCGAGTTTTACTTCATAGTTCTTGTATACATATTCTACAACTTGTGGTGATTCGCAAAATATTTCTACTTCTGGAGCTTTTTTGTTGTGGCTAGGAAGGACAAAAATATTGTTATCTGGAGTCGGATTTTGATCGGCATCTAATACTGCTGCAAACTTATGATTAGTATCTTTTAAGGCTTCGATGGCAGTTTTTACAGTTTCACAAGACCCCACCGGAAAAATCCCAAGAAAACTTAAGAATTCCGGGTCAATAGTTCTAATAACTTCGGTCAATATGCACTGAGCTACAGATTGATCTTTTTTGTCTTCAACAAGAATTGTCAGAGCTTTTGAGTACCCTTCTGACATCAGACTATATGATTGTGATGCAGTTAATCCGGGGATTGTTTTTACGCCCTCATTCGTCTTCTTTAAACATATGATTGAATCCGACGAAAGTGACGACAATAATGATTCGCTGTGAGTCGTCAAAAAAATCTGATGACCTTTCCTTACACTAACATCAACAAGATAACATCCCAATTGATATTGAGCGCTGGGATGCAGGGATATCTCCGGTTCTTCGAGCAAGATTAAACTTTTTTCGGGCAATGCTTCAATATGTCTGACTAGATATTGACTGCGAGCTTCTCCATACCCCATATGTGGCTCCGAATATTCAATTGCTTCGTGTTTGACAGAGTTTATAATATCCCGTTTTCGTCTAAACTGAAATGTATGAGCCAAAATTTCATCATAATTTTTTCCTAAAATTTTACACGTCCACTTCTGCATTGCTTTATTGATCGGCTGGGATTCAATCAATTGAATTCCTTGGGGATAGCGGACGGTAAAATCTGACGTGTCAACTTTGGGCAAATAAGAACCGACACCTACATACAATACTTTTCGATAGGGTCTTCTGGCGTAATTGCTCCAACTTCCATTTCTTCGCCTTGAAATAGTTGTCTGTTGAGATTTATTGTCTGCCGAGCAATACTGATAGCTAACTTTCGCATCGTCTCGAAAAGGTTTGGGGTCAAACTTATGAATATTAATGAATTTGCTGATGTAATATGTATCTTGTGTGAGCTTCCCCTTGTAGGCAACAGCTATCAATTGAATTAAAGTTGATTTGCCGACCCCATTTAATCCACAAAAAGCAGTGATCGGATTTTTGATATCGATCACCGTGTTGGCATGACACCGAAATCCTTGAACGTGAATTTGAATCAAAACATTGCCGAAATTGTTGTAACGGTGAGATTCTTTAAATTTAGATTTAAGCACATTCCGTTGGTCATTCATTGCTCTAGCTCCAAAATTTGATTGGGGTCGATTTGATAATGTTCGATTTGGGTGACGGGGCGCCAACCCAGACGCGCCGGATCTCGGATGACGTGCAGCGTCGGGCGAGTCGCGCAGTCAAACACCACATACAGCCAGTAGTCCTCCCCGAGACGCTGGGCGGTCTTGTACTCGTTGGTGGTCAGGGCCACCTCCCCGATGCCGGCCCGCCCCTTGACCTCGATGAACCGGACGGCGATCGCGGTCTGGGAGTCTTCCGGGTGGGGGCGGCGGGAAATCAGGTCGAAGCCCCGGTTTTCCGATTCCACGCTCTTCACCGCCCGACCCTCTTTCTCCTCGAAGGCGATCGCGGTTTCCACGGCGACGCGCTCGATTTCCGCGTCCGCGACCATCCCCGCCATCTCCGGGGAGGCCCGGTCGGGGTGGGGCAGCACCCAGGCCCGCCCGTGGAGCCGGATGTCGGCGATCGTGAAACTGCGCTCCTGCTTCAACTCCTCCCGCCGCCGTTCCAACCGCCCGTTCAGGGTGAAAAGGCGGTCTTCCATCTGCTTGAGGCGCCCGTCGAGTCCCGCCTCCTTGGAACCCGATTCCTTCTGGGCCATCAATTCGGCGAACTGGCACTGGACGCGATCGATGATCGCCCGCAGGCTGATCTCCAGATGGCGGGACATGGTGTCGATTTCCGGTTCCCGGCGATCGAGAACCTCCTTCAAAAACGGTTCGAGGGCCTGTTCGACCAGGGCGCACTCGACGGCTTCCCGCCCCGGCAACTCCTCGCCCTCGGGCGGTCGAGTGCCTTCGGGCGCCGGGACGAAATCCAGGAAGAGGGTGGGCTGGCGCACGGCCAGGGTGCCCCCCACCTCCGCCTCGACGACGAACAGGCGCTCGTGCAGGGTCCGCCCGCGCCCGTCCTGGATGGCGGCGGAAAAGATGTCCAACCGGGCGGGTTCCCGGCGGTGCAGGTCGAAGAAGACCGCCCCCCGGCCCAGGTCGTCGAGAGCCGCGTCGAGGACGCTTTCGCGGACGCATTCAAACAGGGGATGTCCCGGCGTGACCCATTCCAGGGTCGGGTCGTCCCGCAGCAGGGCTTTGTCGAAGGCGACGTGCTTGTAGTCCCGCCCCAGCTTCCCGTAGCGGGATTCCAGGCGATCGCCCGTCGGCCACAGCGTCCGGGGGATTTTGCCGATTTTGTAAACCGGGCCGTCCTTGGCGGCGGGTTTGGGGCGGATGCCGACCACCGGCGCCGCCTGGAGGAAAAAGTCCGCGATCGCGCGGGGGTCGAGCCGCCGCTCTTTGACCTCGGCGGATTTGGCGACCGTCGCGGACAGGTTCAGTTCTTTTTTCGCCAAACCCTCCAGGGCGGAATTGGTGATCTCCCGGAACCGCTTCAGGTCCACCTGTTCGACGATCCGCTGCTTGATCGTGTCCTCGCTTTGGTTGCTGGCGTACATCTCCCGGATCATCCGCTCCAGTTGGTTGGCGGGAAAAATGTCCCCCAGGACGTTGAACACCTTGCCGGTATTTTCCGGGTCCAAATCCGCCTCGATCGCCCGGATGCGTTCAAACAGTTTCCCCAGCACCCGGCCCTCGCGGGTGTTGTTGGCGACGAAGTTGAAGATCAGGCAATCCTTTTCCTGCCCGTAGCGGTGAATCCGGCCCATGCGCTGTTCGAGCCGCACCGGATTCCAGGGGATGTCGTAGTTGATCATCAGCCAGCAAAATTGCAGGTTGATGCCCTCCCCGGCGGCTTCCGTCGCCACCAGAACCTGGGCCTCTTCCCGAAATTCCCGCTCGGCGTAAATGCGGGTGTTGGGGGTGTCGCGATCGCCGATCTTCATGCCGCCGTGAATTTGGGTGACGGAGAGTCCCCAGTCCCGCAGCTTTCCGACCAGGAAATCCAGGGTGTCTTTGTGTTCGGTGAAGATGAGCAGTTTCATCTTGCGATCGGAGAACAGGTTCTCCTGCCGGATCACTTCTTTCAATTTCACCAGCTTGGATTCGACTTCCCGCTTTTCCAAATAGTTGGCTTCTTTGATGAGCTTGTCGAGTCGAACAATTTCGTCGCGCAGGTCTTGGGGGTTGACGGAGGCGACGACGGATTCCAACTCGCCGACGATGCGGTTCTGCTCGGCCTCGGGGAGCTCCTCGAACCCCTCCGGCAACTTCTGATTGATCTTGTCCTGGCGATAGCTCGCCGGGTCGTCGAGGATCTTCTGCCGTTTGTCTCGCATCCGTTCCAGGCTGCGGCGCACGGCGTAGACGCTCGACGCGAAGCGCCGTTGCAGCATCGCCATCGTGAACCCCAACGCCCGCCCCCGGGCCGAATCGTCGGCGGCGGCGGCCAGGGATTGATCTTCGACGTAGCGGGTCAGGTTGTCGTAGAAATCTATTTCGTCGCTGTCGATCTCGAAGGCGATGGTCTCGACCCTGCGGTTGGTGAAGAGTTTTTTCGACCGGCCCGTTTTGGGGTCGGGAAAGGTGACGAGGGCTTCCTTGGTGCGGCGCAGGTAGAAGGGGGCGCTGTTGCGGCGCATGGCTTCTTCCAGGCTTTTGATGTCGCCGTAAATGTCGCGATCGAGGAGTTCGAGGAACAGCCGGAAGTTGTCGGGGTCGCCTTTGTGGGGGGTGGCGGTCATCAGCAGGTAGTGGTCGGTCATTTCCGACAGGTGTTCGCCCAGTTGATAGGCCAGGGTCTTTTTGTCGCTGCTGTAGGCGCTCATTTTGTGGGCTTCATCGACGATGACCAGATCCCATTCGGAGCGCAGCAGGCTGTCCTTGGCATCTTGGATGCGCGACACCCAGGCGACGGAGGTGACGACCTGATTTTTTTCCTGCCAGGGGTTGCTGCCGTAGTTGGCCCGCAGCGTGTCGCCCCGGACGACTTCAAAATCTTCCCGGAACTTTTCTTTGAGTTCCCGCTGCCACTGGAACGTCAGGTTGGCGGGGGCGACGATCAGCGTCCGGGCCACCAAGCCGCGAATTTTCAGTTCTTTGAGGAGCAAACCCGCCATGATGGTCTTGCCCGCCCCCGGGTCGTCGGCCAGCAGGAAGCGGATGCGGGCGAGTTTGAGGAAATAGTGGTAGACGGCTTCGAGTTGGTGGGGGAGGGGGTCCACCCTGGCGACCGCCAGGGAAAAGTAGGGGTCGTATTCGTGGGCGAGTCCCCAGCGCAGCGCTTCGACCCCCATCCGAAATCGGCGGGGGTCGCCGTCGAAGGGTTCGGTTTCCGGACTCGCGGACAGCGCGGCGATTTTGTCGGCGTCGAGGATGGGCTGGTAAAATTGGTTGCTGTGTACCCCCCTGCCCGTCAGCTTGAAGGAAGCCCCCAACTGTGAAATGGTGACGATCTGCACGGGTTCGGGAAACGAAGTTCCGGTGACGATGACATCCGGTTTGAGCTGGCTGATTTCCATGAGGGGCGAGGAGAAATGACGGCGGGGTTTTCGGTTTTTTCAAAGGCTTCGCGGTGCGGGGTTGAGGGCGATCGCGATCGCGCTACAGTTTCGACTCCAACCGCTGCACCCGCCTTTCCAATTGAGCCACCCGCGTCGAGAGCAATACCCGCTCGACCCCCAAATACTGGGAAAGAGCGGCGAGGACGACTTCGGTTTTGGTGATGTGGGCATCCCGGGCGTATCGGTGAAGGTGGCCGTAGAGGTCATCCGGCAGGCGGACGGTGACGGTATTTTGGGTCATGGGATTGGGGGTGAAGTAATACCTTGTTTTACAGCTTACCCCCAAATCGAACGACATTACCAGTTGTTTTACAAAACTTATTCAATTAAAGAATGCAACAGTGTATAACGAGTGTTTAAACGGCCCCCGAAACGGCGATTTCCAGGGGAGAAGGGGAGACGATCCGAGGGCGATCGTCCCTTCCGCACCGGGGATTTCGTTAGCTACGCCGTCCGGGGGACGGAAAGATCGCCCACGGGCTTGCAGGTTTCCCCGGTATGGGCGAAAGCGATTTGTCTTCCGTCTCCAACCGGCGCATGGCGTCAGCCACCACCAGTACCAATGGCGCGATCGGTACGTTTCGCAGATCAACGTCAGCCAATTTACGGTGGTGCGATCGTCAAGTTCGCTATCACCAATCAATCATCAACTATCAATGAGGTGCGATCGTGAACCATTAACCACCAATCAATCACCAGTGGTGCGATCGTGAAACTCCACGGCGTTAACTCCACAACAGAAATCTCGGGAAGTCAAAAGTATCCAAATCCCGCATTTGAGAGAAAGAGCAACGAAAACACTCAAACCCAGCATCCGAGAGAAATCAGGCAAAAATACTCAAATCCAGCTTTTGAGAAAATTTCAGTTTGGACAACTTCACAACTCTTATCAGTCACGGAAGAATGGGGGTTTCAGCCCCCGTGTTACACAATTGGAGTGCTACATTTGTATTACGGCTTCGGAAATGCCCATTTCTTCGTCCCACAACTCCCCCCACAATCCGCCACAATCTCTAGTATCAACAGTTAAAATCATCAATATGTAGCGCAAATATATACACCCCTACCTTCCTCTCCAGGGGGCTTTCAGTTCTTATTTTTTATCTGGTAAGATAGCAATTAGTGTGTGAAAAGTAGGACTTCGCACAGTAGCTTTTTTGTGTCTTGACACTGGGGCAGTTCTTGTCGGGAGCCACAGGTTACACCAACTGCTGTGAACTTCACCGCACCACTCACTGATTCGCGATCGGTCAGCCAGCCAGTGCCTTTGCTGCACTCAACAACTATAGACCCCCTAAAACCTATACGCCACAAGGGTTTCAGGAAATACTAGACAACTCTAGATCTAACTTTAGACACGCATGATTCCGCTGAAACCCAGTTACCGTAAAGATTTCAAGATATAAAAAATAAACTCTAGACAGAATAGACAACAAATGGAAGTGGGATGACAATGGCGTGGACGTAATGGGTTCGCTTTTGCGACTCGGCGATCGTGCGATCGGTCGGTCGGCCGTAAATCCCTGTAGGACGGCATTTCCAGCGTTTGAGGCGAATCGCCTCAAAATCGCCTCAAAAAATCGCCTCAAAAGTCGTGAAACACAAGCCGATGAGGGGATTTGAACCCCCGACCGCTCGATTACGAATCCGTAATCTGTCACCCGCCACACTTCCGACTGCGTAAATTCTCCCGGCTTTTTCCCAATACTCAAGGGGTAAATTTATCGTCAAATTATCGTCAAAACCCATCACAATTCGGGGACGGACAGGCCTCGTTGTCTCCCCGCATAGTGCCGGTAAATGATCTCTGGCGAGTTCCCGACCCAGGCCGCCAAGTCTTTGGGATTGACACCGGCTTCGAGGCAGAGAGTTATAAAGGTGTGCCTCATCTGGTAGGGTTTCCTGTACTCAATCCCCAATATTTCTAAAACCGCTTTCCACTGCCTCTTTCTGAAGTTGCTGGTGTTGATCGGCTTGCCCGTGACGCTGGGAAACACGATCTCTGAGTCCCACCGCGATCGCGCATCTGTGAGAATTTTTTGAACCTGTCCGTTGCAGGAGAACTCGCGGCGCGGCTGTGTCTTGAGTCCCTTGCAGCGCTTGCGCCCCCCCTGTGCGATCAAGATCGCACTGCTAAAAGTCAGTCGGGTCAGGTCGGGGTCAACGTCGGACCATCGGAGGGCGATCGCTTCTGAGGGACGGCAGCCGGTATAGAAACAGAAGCGGACGAACGGGGCATAGTGGCTGAATCGTGGCTCCGATTCAAACAACTGGATGATGCGATCGCGTTCATCTTTGCTGAATGGGTTGATGTCGTTGTCTTCGTTCAGCCTGTTCAGCTTTTTGGCTTTGGCACTCAACCCGGCGAACGGTGACGGCCCATCCACCAGCTTTTTGTCGATCGCCCATTTGAAGGCGGCGTTGAGTTGGGTCATCAGTCGGGCGGTGGTGTCGGGGGTTAAGTTCTGGATCGCCCAGTCGAAAACGTCCTGGCCGATGACGGTTGATATCTCTGCATGACAGAACGGCGATCGCTTGATATGACTCCACATCACCCGATAGCCGTTATTCCAAGTTCCGGGCCTGACGGTGTTTTTTCGGGCGTGGATGTAATCCTTAAACAGTTGTACCAGGGTCAGCCGTTTGACTTCCTTTGGAGGGGTCGGGGCCTGTTGTTTGTAAGTTTTCAGGGTGTAATCGAAGCGTTCATAAATAATGTCGCTTTCAATTCTCTGGGCTTTGGCTTGGGCGATCTTTCTGTTCTCCGGGGTGTCCTGTAATCCCAGGTAAAGGTACTTTTGTTTTCCGTCAAATAGAAACCGGGGAAGGGAGAGTCTGAGGCAACCGTTGGATAAGCTGACGCTCACCTTCCCCTTGTGGCGAGGGGGAGATGTTTTTGTCATGGCTATAATTGTTGGGGTTATGTATCGGGGTTAACTGCTGCGGGGTTTTAGGTCTTTAACCGGATATTGAAAAGACTGATGTTCTGCTGTCAGCCGGACAGTCCTCTCGTTGACGACTTCGGTAATTTCGCCGATTATACCTTTGAGTTTGTCACCGTCTTTGATGATGACAACTTCTTTGCCAACGGAGAACCAATCCCGTCGTTTTGTTGGTGGGACGGGGTAAATGTAGCCGTTGATTTCCTGCAATCGCCAGATGTCTATCAGTTCCTTTAGGACGGCTTCTGCGTCACCCGGTTTTTTGAATCTGAGCAGCAGTTGTTTTCGTCCGATTCGTTTTTTCCCTTGTCCCGCCAAGTCTTTAAAGATTTCCTGAAAAGCCTTCACATATTCGTCATGGGAGGTACGGGAAATCAGATGCGGGGTGTCACCGGCGCGATCGCCCCCAACAGTGGACGGATCGTCGGACCGCGATCGCGTCGGTTCACTCTGGGGGGTGTCGGTACGATCGGGGGTGTCGGCGCGATCGTTTTTTAAATTTACACTGTCTGCCGTTTTTGATGGATCTGATGGATCGTTGTCCTGAACCATCTGCCGCAAGGGAGTTTCAGGACGATCCATCGCCGATCCATTGATGGATCGTTGATGGATCGATGGATCGTTGGTGGAGATAAGTTGGGGGCATTTGTACCCGCGCACCCATTTCCCCCCCCGGTAGAACCTGTCTGGCTTCCACCCTGCCTTTTCCGCCGCCTTCCTGATGTAAGGCCCTGCCATTTTTGCAGTGTCCCCAAAGCTGACCGGGATTTCTTGTTCTTTCAGATAGCTTAGTATCTCGATCGTCGTCGCCTCTGTCTTGCCGTCCAAGTAATCGGCAACGTATTGCTCCAAGACCGAAAGCTCTGTGAACTGTTGGTTTGCCAGGTCGGATAGCTTTTGCTCCTCTGGGGTCAACCACCACCGCTCACCCTGCAAAAACAGTTCAACAGCCGCGCCAAAAATCCGATCGCGTTCTGACTCCAGTAGGGGGATAGGGATAGGTTTTAGCACGGGGACAACCCAGAATCGGCGGTTTCCCGTTGAGTCGGTCAAGAATTCAGACTCATTGGTTGAACCGGCGATCACCCCCCGAACCGAAAATTCGCTGGATCGTCGGGCGTAAGGGGGGCGAACTGAAAAGGTTTCGGTTGCCAAAAAAGCCTTTAACTGGCTGACCTGCTTTCGCCCGATCTGTGTCTCCAGTTCGGCCCACTCTGTCAGGACATGGGTTAAAAACTTGAGCAGTTCATCTTTGTTGGTGTAATCCCCCATGTCGTCGCAGAAGTTCGGATCGCCAACCAATTTTCTGAACCAAGTTGATTTTTTCCACCCCTGCGGCCCCTGGAGGATAAAAGCGGTGTCGTGCTTGCAACCGGGCCGCATCACCCTGGCGACGATCGCGATCAGAAAACGTTTCACATACTCCTGATGGATGGGGTCATTTGTCCCGAAATACCGTTCGGCGATCCCCTCTAAAATGCGGGTGTCTTTGTGCTTCTGATTGCATTCCAGTAAATATTTTTGGAACGGGTGATGACTGTTCTTTTTGGCGATCGCCAAGATGATCGCGTCCTTCTGTCGTTCCGTCCCCTTCATCTCAATATTGAACCGCTCGGCCAATTCCATCTCGGGACATTCCATGTCCATCGGTTCCCCGTCAATCTCCACTTTCAGGGTCATCTCGTTGAATCGGAGTCGGTTGCCGACGATCGCTTCTATCCGCATCCGTTCCCGTTTCAAGCGAGGAAGTTCGGGGCCGATATTGTTGACCCCCACCAGTCGGTTTGGTTGACCGTTCGCGTTGAGTGGCTGTCTCCGGTGGGCCTTGATACAGTTCTCTATCTTGTCATCACTCAGACACGGGGTCGGGTTGCGCCGTTGAGCCGATGTCCAGGTTGA
>NZ_JAYFER010000598.1:0-207 GCF_055795065.1 Lyngbya sp. CCY1209 | reverse complement strand
AATCGTTGGCGGGCAACCGGGGACGGTTGCCACCACGGGTTTTTTCCATTTTCACAGAGTCAGGCGAGTTGAAAAGTGAACAGTTAAAAATGAACAATGAACAATGAACAATGAAAAGTTAAAAGTTAAAAGTGAATCGTTGGCGGGCAACCGGGGACGGTTGCCACCACGGGTTTTTTCCATTTTCACAGAGTCAGGCGAGTTGAA
>NZ_JAYFER010000597.1:0-16043 GCF_055795065.1 Lyngbya sp. CCY1209 | reverse complement strand
AAATTTGGGCGGGGGATGTCCGGGTGGGCATAAAAGGGACTCCACAGTTGCCGGGAAGTTCCAGCAGGCGATCGGGGGGCAAATATTTTGGTTGGGACAAACCGTCGCGATCGCCCCGACAAGACCCGACACGCGCCCCCAAAACCCGACATACATTGAGACGCGCCCCACCCCGATCGCGCCGGGGCGGGGATTGTCAAATCATTCTGAACCCCGACCGGATATCAATGTACGTTGATACTGGTAGTAGGTGGGGGTGGGGGTGCGATCGCGGATCGGTGGTGTTGGGTATCGCTGCGGGGTGAATCTTTGGCGCCCGTGGTTGACCGTCGCGGGGCGTGAAAGTGCTGGGGAGCGATCGGGGTGATGGTGGGGGCGATCGCGCCGATGGGGGGTGGGGTCGGTTTCGGTTTGACGATAACCGCAGAGATTATCGTCAAATTATCGTCAAATGATCGTCAACACAAGTTGGGTGAATCCCCAGAAGCCCGATAAATTAAAGCCGATGGGGGGATTTGAACCCCCGACCGCTCGATTACGAATCGAGTGCTCTACCACTGAGCTACATCGGCACAGTCGTCTATTATAGCAGACGACATCGCGATCGCGCAACACATATCGAAATCGTTTTTATTAAAACGAATCTGGCGGACATCAGATCAAACCGAATCCACCGGAGTCGAACTGCTGGCCCCCGAATACACCACGCCGCGCTGCATATCCAGGGTCAAAATCACCCCGTCCCGAATCACCTGGGTGGCATTCTTCACCCCCACGATCACCGGCACCCCCAGCCGCAGGCCGATCACCGCCGCGTGACTCGTCAGGCTGTCCGCCTCCGTCACCACCCCGGCGGCCTTCCGCATTATCTCCACGAACTCCGCATTCGTCTGCGGCGTCACCAAAATCTCGCCCGGGTTGAAATCCCCCACCATTCCGGGCGATCGCGCCACCCGCGCCCGGCCCGTCACCGTTCCCTGGCCGATGGCGGTCCCCTTACCCAGCACCGCCGTCACCACTTCCACCTTCACCAGATCCGTCGATCCGGGGACCCCCTGCAACGTCCCCGCCGTGGTCACCACCAGATCCCCGTCCGACACCAACCCCTTTTCTCGCGCCACCGTCACGGCCGATTGGAACGTCTGGTCCGTCGAGGGCAAATCCAACACCAACAGCGGCTTCACCCCCCAAACCACGCTCAACTGTCGCGCCACCTCAACGTGGGGGGTGATCGCCAAAATCGGCGTCTGCGGGCGAAACTTCGACACGTTCCGGGCCGTCGCCCCCGTCTTCGTCAACGTCATGATCGCCGCCGCGTCCAACTGCACCGCGATCTGACTCACGGCTTTGGAGATGGCGTTAGGAATCGATCGCCCCGTGTCCTCCACCTTGAGGACGTTCCGGGCGATCCCGTCCCGCTCGATCCGCATCGCGATGCGGGCCATCGTCGCCACCGCCTCCACCGGAAACTTGCCCACCGCCGTCTCGTTGGACAGCATCACGGCATCCGTGCCGTCCAAAATCGCGTTGGCCACGTCGGAAATCTCCGCCCGGGTGGGCCGGGGGTTGTTCACCATGCTGTCAAGCATCTGAGTCGCCGTGATCACCGGAATTCCCATCCGGTTCGCCGTCGCGATCAACCGTTTCTGCAAAATCGGCACGTCCTCGGCGGGCAGTTCCACCCCCAGATCCCCCCGGGCCACCATCACCCCGTTGCAGAGGGCCAAAATCTCCTCCATTTGCTCGATCGCCTCGTGCTTCTCAATTTTGGCGATCACGGGGACTTCCTTCCCCGCCCCGGCGATCAGTTCCTTAATTTCCAAAACATCCTGGGGGTTCCGCACGAAACTGAGGGCGATCCAATCCACCCCCTGATCCAAGCCGAACATCAGATCCCGCCGGTCCTTGTCCGTCAGGGCCTTGACCGACAGGTACACCCCCGGAAAATTGACGCCCTTGCTGTTGGAGAGCAAACCCCCCACCACCACCCGACAGTGCAGGTCCCCCTTCTCGCGGTTCACCTTTTCCACCCGCATCTCCACTTTGCCGTCATCGAGGAGGATCGTCGCCCCATCCGGCACTTCGTCAGCCAGGGGTTCGTAAGTCACCGAGGAGATCTCGTGGGTGCCGGGAAGTTGGCGGCTGGTGAGGATGAACGAGTCGTCCCGGTTCAGGAAAATGGAGCCCGACTCGAATTTGCCCAGGCGAATTTTCGGCCCCTGCAAGTCCTGGAGGATGCCCACGGGTTGATTGAGTTCAAACGACACCTGGCGGATGAGGCGGATGCTGCGCTGGTGATCCTCGTGGGTGCCGTGGGAGAAGTTGAGGCGGAGCGTGGTGGCTCCCGCCTCGATCAGGGCTCTGAGGACGTCCGGTTTCTGCGTCGCCGGCCCGATCGTCGCGACAATTTTCGTTCGGTGCATGAGTTTTGGCGATCGCATAACCTTCATCGAGTCCTATAGGCGCTGGTCTGTTGCAGGATAAAACCTAATGAAAATTTAACCACGCTCCCGACCCTTTTTTGCACAAACCCGGTTTCGGGCCGAAACTATGGACATGACAAGAAACGGCGCTCGCCCTGTCAACCTGGGGATGTCGCCGTTTCCTCTTGAGTAGATGAGCAGAGGGTGAGTAGGGTTTGAGTAGATCCCGTTACCGCTCCAGGATTGTTGGGGCAGCATTGTGAGGAGATCGCGATCGCCGATGCCCCCAACCGGCTCCGATTCAACGAAATGACCCTGAAAGTGGAGATTGACGGGGAACCGATGGACATGGAATGTCCCGAGATGGAATGGGCCGAGCGGTTCAATATTGAGATCAAGGGGACGGAACGGCAAAAGGAGGCGATAACCCATTCAGCAAGGAAGAACGCGATCGCACCATCCAACGGTTTGAGTCTGACCCGCGCCACAGCCATTCTCTTTTCTATGTCCAATTCTGTTTCTTCACGGGTTGCCGTCCGTCCGAGGTGATCGCCCTGCGGTGGTCTAAGGTATTGCAGCCCCAGGGCTTTGCGTTCTGTAACGTTCTGTGTAACGGATCTTTACGATCGCTACAGGGGAAGCCGGCATCAGTGATAGGATGCCGTAAAAACCTTTGAGATGATGTTCTATGGCAGAAGAACTGACAGGAAATCCACCGAAATTCGGCGGCAGCACCGGCGGCCTTCTCACCAAAGCCCAAGTTGAGGAGAAGTACGCGATCACTTGGACCAGCTCCAAAGAGCAGGTCTTTGAAATGCCCACCGGCGGCGCGGCGATCATGAACGAGGGAGAAAACTTGCTTTATCTGGCTCGCAAAGAGCAGTGCTTGGCCCTCGGAACCCAACTGAAAACCAAATTCAAGCCCAAAATCACCGATTACAAGATCTATCGGATCTATGCCGACGGGAACACGGAATATCTCCATCCCAAAGATGGCGTCTTCCCCGAGAAGGTCAACGAAGGCCGCGAATTCAACGGCAAAATCGATCGCAATATCGGCAAAAACCCCAACCCCGCCCAAGTTAAATTTAGCGGAAAAGCGACCTACGAAGTGTAACGCTTCGCGATCGCATTGGGAAATCTCGCTAGGTTGCGATTTGGGGTTGACGGGTTCCCCGACTGGGGAAGATCGTCCCACAGCCGTAACGTCAATTCCGGTCCGGCGGGCGACGGGTTGAACAACCCGGGCCCGCCGGACTGGCATCTAGCCGATTTCCGCTTGTCATCTCGATAAGGATGCGAGCGGAGATCGATTTTCTGTCGAAAGTCGGGAATGGAAACGAGGCGTTTCAGGGTTTTTGTCGGAATGGGCGATCGACACGCGCCTGCGGCCGTGATAAATTGTTCAATGTCGTGCGATTCGTTCGAGCATGAAATAAGGTTGAAATACCCGAAATAACCGCTCGGTGGGACTTTCAACCCCTTGGTTGAACAAAAGGGACGCACCCCTGACCAGTCCCATAACTGTTTGTATGTCCCAAGTTTTGTATCCGGAAGATACAAAATCAGGCAGGGAACTCAAGGTCAAGGCAATCTGGAAAGATACAGATAAATTATGGGAAACCAGAAAACTGATAATCGAACCGGATAGCCAAGAGTAACGGCGATAGCCACCCCCAGTTTCGGAACTCACAATCCCGAGATTGAAGCGGGGAACGGAAGGCATCACTGGGAGCCTACCCTGGTGACTGACCACTGCCAACCATCCAAGATTAGGCATGAGCCGAATGTCTGACATGAACCATCGTAACCAATGTAGTAGCGAAAAGGCTGACACGCTGCGTTCAAAAGAACAAGGGGAAAAGTAGGAGCTTGGCATTGCCACCTACACAGACCTTTGAAAGTACCCCGGTGGAAAGGACAAATCTAAAGATGGAACGCCCGTACAAACGGAACGAAGTAACCCCATCCAGGCTCTGAGTATTTTGGTCGATACCTCAGTAGTAATAAGTGTAAGCGGAAGCCAGAATGGGGGCGAGATGTGACCAGAAGCCAACGCCCAACTGTAATGGAAGGGATATGCTGACGGGTCACGGTTTAACTGTAAAGATAGGGACATAAGTAGTGACTGTAGCGAAATCTAGCCAATTCAAGGGATTTGAAAAACCAAAGCCCACGAACACTAAGAATGCCTGGAGAAATGTCAACTGGGCGAAAGTCCAACGGCAAGTCTTCAAGTTGCAAAAACGTATCTATCAAGCAGCTAAGTCGAGACAGGATGCAAAGGTCAGAAGGTTGCAACGTCTATTTGTGAAATCATACTACGCAAGGCTCTTAGCGGTGAGGAGAGTGACCCAAGATAACCAAGGCAAGAGAACTGCCGGAGTGGACGGTGTGGTAGCAATATCCCCAAAACAAAGGTTTGAACTTGCTGAGGAAATCAAAGGAAACTTCAAAGCCAAACCGTTACGGAGAGTGTGGATACCAAAACCCGGACGACAAGAAAAAAGACCTCTGGGAATCCCCACGATTCGAGACAGAGCCAAGCAAGCCTTGGTTAAATCGGCAATGGAACCCGAATGGGAAGCCAAATTCGAGGGAACAAGCTATGGGTTTAGACCAGGAAGGTCAACCCACGACGCAATATCCCGAATTTTCACAGCTATAACACGGGGTGAGTATTATATACTCGATGCTGACATAGCAAAATGCTTTGACCGAATAAACCATGAACACCTACTGTCCAAACTTCATTGTCCAAGCCGAATAAAAAGAGACATCAAACAATGGCTCAAAGCCGGAGTGCTGGACAACGGCGTATTTGAGGAAACAGAGACAGGGACACCACAAGGAGGGGTAATCAGTCCACTACTAGCCAACATCGCATTGGATGGAATGGAACGGTTAGTCAAAGGAATGTTTCCAAATAAGGGGACGACAACACAAGCCAACCTCATCAGGTACGCCGATGATTTTGTAGTCATCTCAAAAGACCTCAGAATCATTGAACAATGCAAGACTGCTCTATCCGAATGGCTAAAACCCATCGGACTAGAAATCAAACCAGAAAAGACTCGAATATGTCATACGCTCAAACCAATTGAGTATGAAGGCAAGTACCAGGAACCAGGGTTCGATTTTCTAGGATTCAACATCAGGCAATATACGGTTGGAAAACACAAATCCGGTAAAACCGGAGGTACAAACAGCCAACTAATTGGGCATAAAACCCACATCAAACCTAGCCTGGAGGCAGTCAAAGCCCACACCGAAGCGATTAAGGGTGTAATAAAAAGACATAAAACCGCACCCCAATCAATCCTGATTAATAGATTAAACCCCATCATCAAAGGATGGAGCAACTACTACTCAGGAGTAGTCTCCTCGAAGACCTTCAACAAGTTAGACCATACGGTTTGGCGACAATTAAGGGCATGGGCAATAAGAAGATGCGGAAAGGCGAGTAAACTGAGCAAATATTTCCGGCATACAACAGTCAAGCTCAAAAACGAACGGGAAAGACACGAAACGTGCTTCCAGACAAAAGACGGGTTACACCTGATAAAACACAACTGGACACAAATCGTTCACCATACCCTAGTACGCCCCAACGCAACACCATACGATGGCAACTGGATATACTGGGCAACCAGACGAGGCAAATCAACTGAAACCTCGACCCGAGTAGCCAAACTACTCAAAAAACAAAAAGGCAAGTGCAACTGGTGCGGACAATACTTCACCAGCACCGACCAAACAGAGATAGACCACATTCAACCTAGAAGCCAAGGCGGAAAGGATGAGTACAAAAACCTCCAACTGTTGCACCGCCACTGTCACGACAATAAAACCGCTCTCGATGAGTGGAAGGCTGTATCCATGACAAAGGAACAGTTAGACTAGGAGCCGTGTGAGGTGAAAGTCTCATGCACGCTTGGAGAATGGGAGGGGGAGAAGGCGACTTCTCTCTCGACCCCTAATTGTATCCAAAATTCAAGTGCTTCTCGAAACGAGCCGAGCCGGACGGACGCTTTGACTCTATACGAGTTCCCCACCACTAAGACCATGATTTTTCCAGATTTCTCTGAATTCTCCCAACTGGCGACCCGGGGCAACTTCATTCCCGTCTATCAGGAGTGGGTGGCGGACTTAGATACGCCCGTTTCGGCCTGGTATCGCGTCTGCGCGGGCCAGCCCTACAACTTCCTGCTGGAGTCGGTGGAGGGGGGAGAAAAGATCGGGCGCTACAGTTTTTTGGGCTGCGATCCCCTGTGGATTTTGGAGGCGAGGGGCGATCGCACCGTGCAGCGGTATCGGGACGGGAAAGAAGAAGATTTCGAGGGCGATCCGTTTCAGGTTTTGGCCGACTGTCTCAGACCCTATCAACCGGTGAACTTGCCGCAACTGCCGCCGGGAATCGGGGGATTGTTCGGGTTTTGGGGGTACGAATTGATCCACTGGATCGAACCGCGAGTTCCCGTCTATCCCCCCGAGGCGGGGGACTTCCCGGACGGGTTGTGGATGCAGTTCGACAGTTTGTTAATTTTCGACCAGGTGAAGCGGAAAGTGTGGGCGATCGCTTACGCAGATTTGCGGGAAACCGATCGGGAAACGGCTTATCATCAGGCTTGCGATCGCGTCTCCCAACTGGTGGACAAGCTGCAATCTCCCCTGTCCCGCCAGAGTACCCTGTTGGAGTGGACGCCTCCCCACGGACGGACTGAGGACAAAAACCCGCAATATACCAGCAATTTTACCCGCGACCAATTCTGTGCGGCGGTGGACAAAGCCAAGGACTATATCCGCGCCGGAGATATATTCCAAGTCGTCATCTCCCAGCGGTTGGAAGCCGACTACGACGGCGATCCCTTCTCGTTATATCGATCGCTGCGGTTGATCAACCCTTCCCCCTACATGGCTTATTTTAACTTCGGGGATTGGCAGATCATCGGGTCGAGTCCGGAAGTGATGGTGAAGGCCGAAAAAACTGATAATGGAAAAGCCATCGCCACCCTGCGGCCGATCGCCGGAACCCGGAAACGCGGCCAAACGACTCAAGAAGATGAGGCGTTGGAAACAGATCTGCTCCAAGATCCCAAAGAAATCGCCGAGCACGTTATGTTAGTCGATCTCGGACGCAATGACCTGGGGCGAGTCTGCAACAGCGGCACGGTGCGCGTCGATGAATTGATGGTCGTCGAACGCTACTCCCACGTCATGCACATCGTCAGTAACGTGGTGGGGGAATTGTCCGGCGACAAAACCGCCTGGGACTTGCTGAAAGCCTGTTTCCCGGCGGGAACCGTCAGCGGCGCCCCCAAAATTCGGGCGATGGAAATTATCCACGAATTGGAACCGAGCCGCCGCGGCCCCTATTCTGGAGTTTACGGTTACTATGATTTTGAAGGACAACTCAACAGCGCCATCACTATCCGCACCATGATGGTGCGTCGGCGGGAAGACGGGACGCGGCAGGTTTCGGTCCAAGCCGGCGCCGGACTGGTGGCCGACTCCCAACCCCAAATGGAATACGAAGAAACCCTCAACAAAGCGAGGGGATTACTCGAAGCGATTCGCTGTTTGAAAGTTTAGGGTGTAGGGTGTAGGGTGTAGGGTGTAGGGGCAACCTTATACGGTTGCCGGTTCCGATTCCCGATTCTCCGGTTGCCGGTTCCGATTCCCGATTTCCCATTAAGAAGCGCGTAGGGGCAACCGTCTCTGGTTGCCGGTTCCGATTCCCGATTCTCTGGTTGCCGGTTCCGATTCCCGATTCTCTGGTTGCCGGTTCCGATTCCCGATTCCCGATTTCCCATTAAGAAGCGCGTAGCGCCATACTACTCAATTCCCAGGTTGCTCCTATGAATTTCTACATCGTCGATGTTTTTGCCGAAGCCAAATATGCCGGGAATCAACTTGCCGTTTTTTTGGGTGAGGGTACAGCCTCTTTATCCGACGAAGAAATGTTAGAAATTGCCCGGGAGATTAATTATTCAGAAACCACCTTTATCCGCTCCGAAAATTTAGAAGATGGTGGCTACGACGTGCGAATTTTTACCCCCTCGAAGGAACTGCCCTTCGCCGGACATCCAACCTTGGGAACCGCCTATATTATTCAACAGGAAATCATCAAAAAAGCCGTCGATCGCATCACTCTCAACCTGGGCGTGGGTCAGATTCCGGTGACGTGGAGCGATACGGAAACCGAGGAAGAATTGCTGTGGATGCGGCAAAATCCTCCCGAATTTTATCATAGTTTTGACCGGGATGCGATCGCGCCCGTGTTGGGTTTGGAAATTGAAGATTTCGACGATCGCTTCCCCATCCAAGAAGTCTCGACGGGGGTTCCGTTTATTATTACGCCCCTCAAAACCCAAGCCGCGCTCAGAAAGGCGAAGGTCAATTTAGACGCTTATTATCAATTCATTAAAACCGCGAACGCCAAAGAAATTTTCCTGTTTTGTCCCGAAGCCTACGACCCGGAACACCAGTTCAGCGCCCGGATGTTCGCCCCCGCCCTGGGTATTCCGGAAGATCCGGCGACGGGGAGCGCCAACGGCTGTTTCGCCGGGTATTTGGCGCATTACAACTATTTTGGGAGCGATCGCGTCGAGGTACAGGTGGAACAGGGTTACGAAATCGATCGCCCGTCTTTGCTATTCTTAAAAGCGCAAAAAAATGGGGATAAAATTGAAGTGATGGTGGGGGGGAAAGTGGTTGCGATCGCCCGGGGGGAATGGTTGAATTAAATTCAAAATTCAAAATTCAAAATTCAAAAATTCCGAACGCGGATGAATCGGATTTCACGGATCATACTAATATCAAATCCGGTTGAATACTCGGAACAAAACGGGTTGGATATCAAGACCGCTTGGGAATCAATTCCCCGAGGGCGCAAGCCAGGGGCCCCGAGGGCGCAAGCCAGGGGCCCCTACTAGCACAAATCATCGGTCGATGATTGGGGAGTTTGTACGGTTAAAAACTGGATCTGATATCAAATCCGGTTGAATACCCAGAAATCAAAACCAACTCCGGCTCCCCCCTTTCTCCCCCCAATTCTCCCCCCTTTCTCCCCCCTTTCTCCCCCCAATTCTCCCCCCAATTCTCCCCCCAATTCTCCCCCCTTTCAAAGGGGGGCTGGGGGGGATGGGGGCCGGGGGGGGATGGGGGCTGGGGGGGGATGAGGGGGGGCGGGTAAATAACCGGATCTGATACAATTATTGATTCGCGAATCGCCCCTACACCCTACACCCTTCCATGAAAATCACTAACTTGCACGAGATCCCAGAAAAATCGGTATCCCACAATCCGGACATCAAAAAAAAGGTGATGCTGCAACTCGGAGATCTGCCGAATTTGACCAACTTTTCCCAAGCCCGATTCGCCCCCGGTCAAATTGCCCGAGCCCACGCCCATGGGGATATGTGCGAAGTCTTTTTCGTAGAGTCGGGGTCGGGAACCATCCAAATTGACGGCACGACTTACGATCTGAGGGCGGGAGCGTGCATCGCCGTGGAAGTGGGGGAAGTGCACGAAATTGCCAACACCGGATCGGCAGAATTAGTGTTAACCTATTTCGGATTGCGGGTTCCGACCGACTCCAAAGCGGATTAATTTTTCCGGGGCGGTTGAGCTTGGCCAGGAATTCGCTATAATCTGTGGATATTTTGACCGAGGGCGTGGGGACTCGCCCCGGGGCGGAAAGTGCATATTGTGAGGAGACGTGCATGAACATACTTGGAATCTCAGCCTACTACCACGACAGTGCCGCGGCTTTAGTCCGGGACGGGGATATCGTCGCCGCCGCCCAGGAGGAGCGATTTTCCCGCAAAAAGCACGACGCCCGATTTCCGGAACAGGCCGTCCGCTACTGCCTGAAAGAGGCTGGCATCACCCTCCAGGATATCGATCGCATCGTCTTCTACGACAAACCCCTCATCAAATTTGAACGCCTCCTCGAAACCTATATCAGCTACGCCCCGCGCGGGTTTCGCTCCTTCATCGCGGCCATGCCGATTTGGCTCAAAGAAAAGTTATATCTCAAAACCCTATTAAAACGAGAACTCGCCGCCCTCCTGGGGGTAAAAAAAGCCGTCCTGCCCCCCCTGATGTTCACCGAACACCACCAGTCCCACGCCGCCTCCGCCTTCTTCCCGAGTCCCTTTGAAAAAGCCGCCGTGATGTGCCTCGACGGGGTGGGCGAGTGGGCCACCACCTCCGTCTGGTCGGGAGAGGGCAACAGCCTCACCCCCCTGTGGGAAATCGACTTTCCCCACTCCCTCGGTTTGCTGTATTCCGCCTTCACCTACTACACGGGATTCAAAGTCAACTCGGGGGAATACAAATTGATGGGGTTGGCGCCCTACGGGGAACCCCGCTACGTCGATCGCATTTTGACCCATTTAATCGACCTCAAGGACGACGGCACGTTCCGGTTGAATATGGAGTATTTCAACTACGCCACCGGGTTGACGATGACGAATAAAAAGTTCGATCGCCTGTTCGACGGCCCGCCCCGGAAGCCAGAAACCCAAATTAGCCAGCGGGAAATGGACATCGCCGCCTCCATCCAGGTGGTGACGGAGGAAGTGGTGCTGCGGTTGGCCCGCACGGTTCAAAAAGAGCTCGGCGTCGATTACCTGTGTCTGGCCGGCGGTGTCGCCCTCAACTGCGTCGCCAACGGGCGCCTGCTGCGGGAAGGACCTTTCAAGGACATTTGGGTGCAACCGGCGGCAGGAGATGCCGGAGGTGCCTTGGGGGCGGCTTTGGCGGTTTGGTATCAGTATTGCGAACAGCCCCGGACGGTAAAACGGGAAATTGTCAAGGCGGCGGAAACGGAACTCGAAGCCGCGGTGGGTGCGGAAACGGCGGTGGCAACCCTCACGCCCCGGGTGAGGCCGACGGCGGCGCCTGCCGATATGATGAAGGGTGCCTATCTGGGCCCGAATTTCAGCAATGCCGAAATTCGCGATTATCTCGACTGCATTGATGCCCGGTATATCTATTTAGAAGATGTCGAACTGATGCCCCGGTTGGCGGATATCCTCGCCGAGGGCAATGTGGTGGGCTGGTTCCAGGGCCGGATGGAGTTTGGGCCGCGGGCGTTGGGGGGGCGATCGATTATCGGCGACCCCCGCAACACCAAAATGCAGTCGGTGATGAACCTGAAAATCAAATATCGGGAGTCGTTCCGGCCGTTTGCCCCGTCGGTGTTGGCGGAGCGGGTTTCGGACTATTTTGAACACGATCGCCCCAGTCCCTATATGCTGATGGTGGCGCCGGTGAAGGAGTCCCGCCGGATTCCGATGACGGCCGAACAGCAGCAGTTATTTGGCATCGAAAAACTGAACATTCCGCGATCGGAAATTCCCGCCATCACCCACGTCGATTATTCCGCCCGCATTCAAACCGTCCACAAAGAAACTAACCCCCGCTACCACAGTTTAATCAGCCATTTCGATAAACGGACGGGGTGCGGGGCGATCGTCAACACCTCCTTCAACGTCCGGGGCGAACCCATCGTCTGCACCCCCGAAGACGCCTACCGCTGCTTCATGCGGACGGAGATGGATTATCTGGTGTTGGAAAATTACCTCCTCGCCAAAACTGAACAGACCCCCTGGGAAAAAGACGAATCTTGGAAACAAGAATTCGAGCTCGATTAATCCCCCAATCCCCGCCAATCATCGCTCAAACCCGACCCCAATCTGCGTCAATCTGCGAAATCTGCGGATCGTTCACTTTCACTTTAAAAAATCACTATGGCCGTTCACGATATCCCCAAACTCGATCGCCGAGGACTGCGAAAATTCGGACTGACAACGGGTGCAATTTTTGCGGTATTATTCGGCTTCCTGCTGCCGCTCCTG
The DNA here is from genome assembly GCF_055795065.1 of Lyngbya sp. CCY1209. Lineage (NCBI taxonomy): Bacteria > Bacillati > Cyanobacteriota > Cyanophyceae > Oscillatoriales > Microcoleaceae > Lyngbya > Lyngbya sp. CCY1209. Next base: position 3,754 of record NZ_JAYFER010000597.1, on the reverse strand, counting down.
TTCCGCCACTGGCCCCCCCCGGCGTGGCCCTGGGTCATCGGGGCGGTGCTCGGCGCCTGGGCCTTAGTGTCCCCCTCCACCCTCAACCCGGTGTATCACGTCTGGATGCGGTTCGGGTTACTGCTCAACTGGATCAACACCCGAATTATTCTGGGGGTCGTGTTTTACGCTATGATCGCACCGATGGGGGCGATCAAGCGTCTGTTTGGTTCCGATGCCATGCGGCGGGATCTCGATCCCGACTTGCCGACCTATCGGGTTCCCAGCAAACCCAGAAATAAAATGAGTATGGAGCGTCCGTATTAGTGTTTGAAGCGACAGTAGATTTTCTCAAAGATTTGTGGGGATTTTTGAGGGAGCGAAAAAAATATTGGCTGCTCCCCCTAATCATTACCCTGGTGTTGTTGGGGGCGTTGATCGTTCTGAGTCAGGGTTCCGCGATCGCACCGTTTATTTACACGCTGTTTTGATGCCGTGCGGGGGGTAAAATAGGGTTGTCAAAATGGGGGAAAGGTCGCCTCTCCCCTCGTTTTTATGGCTTATCGTCGAAAGTCCGGGTTTGAATTTATTTTCCATGAAAAACCTGAAAAATAGTCGGCAAATTCTCAAGGTTTTCGCGATCAATTTCGCCCTCATCCTGCTGGTGTTGGAGGGGGTGCCGCTGCTGTTTTATTTGATAACGGAAGGGCGGTTGATTTATAGCCGCGATCGCACCCAAAATGAAGCTAGAGAGGCGTTGCAGCAAACTGGCGTTCGGATGCCGGAGGATGATCAGGAACGGGAGGCGATCGTCGAGCGGTTCCAGCCCTATTTCGGATATGTCTTGAAACCGGGAATTTTTGGCGAAAACCAGTTTGGTTTGAAAGTCAACAATTACGGTTTCTTCACCCTCTACGACTATCCGTTTCAGAAGGCAAATGACAATCAGTTTATTATCGGTATTTTCGGCGGCTCGGTGGCGGTGGATTTCGCCAACAATGAAGTCGTCAACAAGGGGGCAACGACCACATTAATTCAACAACTCAAATCCGTTCCCGCACTGGCAAATAAAGAGTTGATTATTTTAAACTTTGCCCACGGGGGTTACAAACAGCCCCAACAGTTATTGATTCTCAATTATTTCCTCTCCATCGGGCAGGAATTCGACCTGATTATCAATATTGACGGTTTCAATGAAGTTGCCCTTCCCCCATTAAATAACGAAGCCTCCGTCCCCATTTCCATGCCGAGTTTCCAGCACATTCAACCGCTGACATCCTTGGCAAATACGAGCCTTCCCGTTATTATGGCGATCGCCGATGTCACGAAAACCAAAGAGAAACTGCAAGAAAAAGTCGAACAGTTGGAAAACTGCAATTTAGCCTCCTGTTACGCCCTGACATCCTATCAAGTTGACACCTTACTCAAACAATACCAAGATGGGGTATCCGAGTTGGAAGAATTGCAACTCGAATTGAAAAAAAATGAGAGTAGCTTAGAAAATAGCCTGATTTCTATGCCGAAAAATAAACAGGTTTTGGGAGAGGCGATCGCTTTCGATCAAATGGTTGACTTATGGGCAACTTCTTCCCAAATGATTCATCAAGTTTTGTCGGCTCGAAATATTCCTTACTTCCAAGTTATCCAACCCAATCAATACCACCCCACCGGACGAACCTTTACCGCAGAAGAAAAAAACCTGTTTGTCAATACACCCTACCTCGAAGGTGTTCAACAAGGCTATCCTCGCCTATTAGAGCGAGTAGAAACCTTGCAAAATTCCGGCATTAATGTCATCAATGCTGTCACCGTTTTCGATGAAGAAAAAGAAAGTGTTTATCGGGATAACTGCTGTCATTATAACCCCAAAGGACAAGAGATATTTACAGAATATATTGGACAATCTGTGGGCGAAAAACTGAAGTAAAGTCAATAATTTTTTTTGATTTCAATCATGAATAAAATTGACATCAAGCACATTAAAGAATGGGTCAAAATCGCCCTCGTCAACCTGGTGATGTTGGCGGTATTTCTCGAACTCGGTTCGTTGGCGTTTTATTTTATCCGCAACAATCAGTTTTTCTACACGCGGGAACGGCCCCAAACCAGCCAAGATTTGGGATTAAATTTGGAAGGGATGAGAATGGAACTGTCGGTCGTGGAACGACTGCATCCCTTTTTCGGCTACGTTCAAAAGCCGGGGCCGGATTTTCGTCCGGGATTCATGTACAACAATTATGGATTTATTTCGCCCTACGATTATCCGTTCGTAAAAACCAACGAGAATCAATATATTGTCGGAGTTTTTGGCGGTTCTGTCGCCTCCAACTATTCTATTTTTGAAATTCAGAATAAAATTTTAGAAACCAAACTGAAGCAGATCCCGGAATTAAAAGATAAAGAAATTATCATTCTGTCCTTCGCGACGGGGGGATACAAACAACCCCAGCAACTTCTGATTTTAAATTATATGCTGTCGGTCGGTCAAGTCTTCGACATGGTAATTAACATCGACGGCTTCAACGAAATTGCCCTGTCCAACGTCAACAACGATCGCCAATTGGACTTGATGATGCCGAGTGCGGCCCACATCGAACCGCTGACGAGTCTGGCGAATAACAATTTATCCACAAAAGCACTGGAAACGTTGTTAAAAATTAAAGAAACGAAGCCGAGAATTAATGACGCGATCGCCACTTTAAAAGATTGCAACCTGGCATCCTGCCACACCCTCAACTCCCTCCACGTCCGGCGACTCATTCAAGATTACCGCCGGGACGTGAAACGATTTCAAAGATATCAACAAAACCCCGACGAAGAAGGGGAAGGCAGCGTCTTTTTATTTTATCAGCAAGAATCCCCCTTGCCCGAACCGGAAGCATTACAAAAAATTATCAATAATTGGGTCAAAACATCGACGCTGATGAGTCAAATCTTGTCCGCCCAAAATATCCCCTATTTTCACGTCATCCAACCCAACCAATATTATCCCACCGATCGCGTCTACAGCGAAGAAGAACGCGAAGTTGCCTTCAGCGATGATAGTCCCTACGGCGATGCGATCGAAGTCGGCTATCCGATCTTATTGAATCGCATTCCGGAGTTGCAAGCCGCCGGCGTGACGGTTTTTAATGGGGTAAAAGCCCTCGATCGATCGCCGGAAATCATGTATATCGATGATTGTTGCCACTACACTCCGGCGGGAGAACGCCTGCTGTCCAGCTATATCGCCGAAAGTATTGTCAATACCCTGAATCCGCAGAAAAAACAGCCGCAAGAACCCGAATCGGGTTCGTAGATATCACGTTATAGCCATCAATGGCGAAACAATGATGTGCTATTTTCAGAATCGGATTGGATGCTTTAATACCAAAGTATGCCGGGAAGTTCAATTGCATAGTTAAAGGGCTGATGGAATAGGGGACAATTTTGAGATACAGTTGAGAAGTCAAAGTCCCCCCTTTTCAAGGGGGATTGAGGGGGAGCGATCGCCCGCCGCGTCATGATTTGCTGACCTCGGCGACTCTCCCATTGACAACCGCAAATTCGAGGGAGCGATCGCACTATAATATAGCAACGGCCAAAGCGATTGGGACAGTTATGCTCTAACCCAGTCCACTTGAGTGGACTTTTGCTATTAGCCTTGAAATTCATTTCAAGGCGGGTTTAAATTGGCAGAACAGTCCTAAGCGTCATGGCTGCTATATCAATCGGAAACCATTTGTAAAATTGTCTGGCCCCCAAACCCCCAATACTGGGGGCTTTGAGTCAATCA
>NZ_JAYFER010000596.1:0-24932 GCF_055795065.1 Lyngbya sp. CCY1209 | reverse complement strand
GCCGTGTGAGGTGAAAGTCTCATGCACGGTTCTGAATGGGAGGGGGAGATGGTAACATCTCTCTCGACCCCTAATTTTACTTTCCTGCCGCGCCATGACTCAAACCGTATGGATCGCCCGACACGGAAACCGAATTGACTTCGTGAATCCCGAGTGGTTCAACACCGCAGAACGGCGCTACGATCCCCACCTGTCCCCGGACGGCCGAGTGCAGGCCCGACAACTGGCCGATCGCCTCGCCGGAGAGAACATCACCCACATTTTCGCCTCGCCCTTCCTGCGGACCGTCGAAACCGCCGACGCGGTGGCGGAAGTGCTCGATCTGCCGCTGCAATTGGACTGGGGTCTGGCGGAGTGGCTGAACCCCGAATGGATGTCGGAAATGCCGGAAACCCTCTCCGTCGAGCACCTGAGTGCCAAATTTCCCCGCATTGACCCCACCTACACGGGGGGAAAGGCCTACTATCCCGAAACCTGGCCCGCCTGCCTGAAGCGGACGGGGGAGACGGCTAAACGTCTGGTGAAAGCCTATCCCGAGGATAACTTGCTGTTCGTCGGCCACGGGGCCTCGGTGTTGGGGACGGCGATGGGGCTGATCCCCACCCTGCGGGAAACGGACGTCCACGCCAGCCTGTGCTGTCTGGTGAAGTTGGTGAAGGAGTCGGGGGAGTGGGTGATGGAACTCAACGGCGACACCTCCCACCTCGACGAAACGGAGGAAGTCGTCCGCTTCAACTGAGACGGAAGCCCAACTCGATCGCGGACGGCTAAAATAGAGAGTTGCTGTCACGATCTGTGGGTATGGCCGGACATAGTAAGTGGGCGAATATCAAGCGCCAGAAAGCTCGGGTTGATGCCGTCAAGGGCAAGGTTTTTACCAAAATTTCTCGGGAGATCATCGTCGCGGCCCGCCAGGGCGCCGATCCGGCGGGTAACTTCCAGTTGCGGACTGCGATCGACAAGGCGAAGGCGGCGGGTATCCCCAACGACAACATCGAACGGGCGATCGCCAAGGGTTCGGGGACCTTTTCGGACGGGGCACCGCTGGAGTCGATCCGCTACGAGGGTTACGGTGTCGGCGGCGTGGCGGTGCTGATCGAGGGACTGACGGACAACCGCAACCGGACGGCGGCGGACCTGCGGGCGGCGTTCAGCAAAAACGGCGGCAACCTGGGGGAGACGGGTTGCGTGAGTTGGATGTTTGAACAGAAAGGGGTGGTGACGTTGGAAGGACCCCTGGACGAGGAGAAGTTGCTGGAAGCCTCGGTGGAGGGGGAGGCGGAGTCTTACGAGTTGACCCCCGTCAACGATACGGACGGGGCGGAAGTGTTTACGGCGGTGGAAAATTTGGAGCACCTCAACCAAGTTTTGGGCGATCGCGGCTTCCGGGTGGTGGAGGCTGAACAGCGTTGGATTCCCGGCAATACCATCGAAATTGACGACTCAGAAAAGGCGCGATCGCTGATGAAGTTGATGAACGCTTTGGACGATTTGGACGACGTGCAGAACGTCACCGCCAATTTCGAGATGTCGGACCGCTGCTATCAAGAATTGTACGAAAGTTGAGGCGGAATCTGGGGGGAATCTGGGGGGAATCTGGGGGGAGTCTGGGGCAACCCTATCATGTGGCCCCCACGGATAATAATCAATAATAATTGAGAGCGATCGTAGGGGCAGGCCTCCGCGCCTGCCGTCCCCACTAGAAAGGCTGCCGTCCCCACTAGAAAGGCTGCCGTCCCCACTAGAAAGGCTGCCGTCCCCACTAGAAAGGCTGTCGCCCCCACTAGAAAGGCTGCCGCCCCCACTAGAAAGGCTGCCGTCCCCACTAGAAAGGCTGCCGTCCCCACCGGATCAAGAATTATCATTTAACCCCACACCCCACCGAGCACACCCCACACCCCAATTAACAATGCGCCTTCATCATTATTTCATCCCAATACTCGGTATTTTCTCCCTCGGCGCCGCCGCTTTGGGCGCGATCGTGCAGTTGCAGGGGTTGAACCTTCCCTACCCCGAAACAAGGGGAAAAACCACAGTTCCGCTGTCGCCGCTGGCGGGGGGGCGGGTGTTCGCCGTCGATGTGAAAGTGGGGGAAACGAGGGGGCCGTTTTTGTTGGATACGGGCGCCTCGACGACGATGGTGGCGACACCTCTGGTGGAGGAATTGGGACTGGTGGGGGAGGCGATACCGGGCGATCGCGTCAATTCTGCGGTGGCGGGGGATGAGTGTCCGGAAATGAACGCCACCCTCCACCGCCTCCCGCCGATGGAATTGGGGGAGGTGGAAATAACGGAATTGCAGGGGTTGGAATTTGAGGCGGCGGTGATTCCCGACGACTTGTCGGGGGTTTTGGGAATGGATGTTTTGGGGGAATTCGACGTGGAAATCGATTCCAAAAATCGGGAATTGCGATTGCTTCCCCCTTCCGAATTGCCCCCGGAATTATCGTCCGAGGCGATACCGCTGCGAAATCGGTTGGGGGTGATGGTGGCGTCCGTGGCGATCGCGGATCAGGGTTCGTTTTCGTTCATGTTGGATACCGGGGCGGAAACCATTTTTATTTCCGAAGAGTTGGCGAACCGCATTCCCATCGACCCCGCCTCCCGTTCGGACGTGCAAGTTTTGGGGTTTTGCGGGTTGGAAATGGCGACGCGATCGACTCTCTCCACGGTGCGTCTCGGTCCGCGAAAATTGAACAATGTGGAAGCGGTAATTTTATCCTCGCCGTCGGTTTTAGATCTGCTGGAAGTCGATGGAATTATCGGACAAAACTTTTTGGGCGAGTACCGGCAATATTGGCGGTTCGACACGGTGCGATCGCGATCGGAAAAGTGGGGCGGCAGTTTGCTGTTGAATGAGTTCTGACATCCAATCCGATTCCGGAAATTTTCAAGTCAATGAGGTACGAAGATTGACTCAAAGTCCCCTTTTTAAGGGGAATTTAGGGGGATCGAAGAGGTCTGCCAGCCGACTCAAAGTCCCCCTTTTCAAGGGGGATTTAGGGGGATCGAAGAGGTCTGCCAGCCGACTCAAAGTCCCCATCCCCCCCTACCCCCCCTTTGTAAGGGGGGAGATCAAGGGGGATAATGGGGGATCGAACCGTATCACAGCAGATCGACAACTGCTATAATTTCGCCGCCAAAATCTGAGTCGCTGTCAATTCCAGATCGGGAAATGTCGGGGACTCGACGCGATCGCTCTCCCGAAATTCACTCAGATCGTACAATTGATGATCCAAGGTACAAATTGTTACTTTCTCTTCCAACGGATCGACGATCCAATATTCCGGGATATCCAGGACTCCGTATTCCGAACGCTTGGAACGATAATCGTCAATTTTGGTCGAAGAACTCACAACTTCAACCACCAGGAAAGGCGGGGGTTCGTTGAAATCGATGACGGCTTCGCGATCGCTCATTTCCTCCCACTGTTCCTGAGACAAAACGGTGACATCAGGAATGCGGGACGTATCCCACCGCCGCCCCCGTGGAGAGCGAATCCCCACCAAACCGGGCAGCACCACCCAAGGCTGTCCCGATGCCGATACGGCACTCTCAAACTGAAGGGATAAAAAGCGAATGATCGCACCATGTTTTCCAGTTCCCAAACTCATCGGCAACAGTTCCCCATCGACGAGTTCGTAGCGGGTATCCGTTCCGTCGTCATATTTCAAATAGTCCTCAAACGTGATTTTTTGAGTGGCAACAGACATCGAAAAATCTCCTATTGATCCTCGCAAAGACTCAGAAACGCCGCACATTCGACGTGGGACGTTTGGGGAAAAAAATCGGCGGGCTGTACCCGCGTGATTCGGTAAATCCCCCCCTCGCAGAGCAGTTTGAGATCCCGCGAAAACGTGACCGGGCGGCAACTGATATAAACGATGCGTTGGGGTCGAATTGAACGCAGGGTTTCCACGGTGGCGCGATCGCATCCCTTCCGGGGCGGATCAAGCAACACCACATCGGGTTTCAGTTCCAATTTGGGGAGCAATTTCTGCACCGTCCCTGCCCGAAATGAGACGTGGTTGATATCGTTCAAATCGGCATTGAACCGGGCCTGTTCCACCGCCGTCTGTTGAAACTCCAACCCGATCGCCCGGATATCATTTTCTCCCGTTTGGGACCGCAACTGTTTCGCCAGCGGCAGGGTAAACGTGCCGATGCCACAGTAGGCATCCACCAGGGTTTCATCCCCCTGCAAATCCAATTCCTCCGAAATCGCCGACAGTAGGGTTTCGGCGGCTTCCGTATTGACCTGAAAAAACGTATCCGGCCCGAGGCGGAATTGCAGGCCCCCGAACAATTCTTTGAGATAGGGTTTTCCGGCCACGCCGCGGGTTTTCTGGCCGAAAATCGCGTTGGTGCGATCGCGGTTCACGTTCACACACACCCCCACCAGTTGCGGATACTCCTCCATCCACATCTGGGCCTGTTCCGCCAGTCCCGGCAGGTTCTCGTCCGCGGCAATCAGCGTCAGCAGCATTTCCCCCGTCCGGCGTCCGATCCGAAACGACAGGTGCCGCACGGTGCCCCGGTGTTGCCGTTCGTCGTACACCAGCCAGCCGCGATTTTGGATGTCCTGTTTAATATTCGCCAGCAGGGGATTCAAACGCTCGTCCTGCACCGGACATTGGTTGAGGTTGATGAGGCGGTGGGAACCCTTTTGATAATATCCCGCCCGCACCTGGCCCGTCGGGGAGAGCCGCAGGGGATAGGTGACTTTGTTGCGGTAGCCGAAGGGGGACGGGGAGGGCAGAACTTCGCCGACGGGGGGATCGGAAAAACCCCCCACCCGTTCCAAGGCACTGAGAACCAACTGCCGTTTCGCTGCCAATTGGCGGTCATACTCGATCTGCTGCCACTGACACCCCCCGCACTTGTCAGCCACGATGCAGGCGGGACGGACGCGGGAAGAGGAGGCTTCCAGAAGTTCGAGGAGTTTGCCCTCGGCGTATTTGGATTTCACCCGCACCAGCCGCACCGAAGCGCGATCGCCTGGGACCGTATCCGGGACGAAGACGACGTGATCGCCATACCGCCCCACCCCGTTTCCCCCTTCCGCCAGGTCGGTGATGGGGACTTCGATCTGTTGACCTTGTTTCCAAGCACTCATAAAATGTTACAAATGATGACTGTTATGTTGGGGACGCGAATGCCTCATTTTTCGCCCGTCCCCGGCTCTCACGCCCCCCCATTCGGAGCATTAAGCGTTTTGACCCTTGGTTTGTGTGGCACCGAATCGCTAAACTACTTAATGTTATCTTGATCTCTTTCAAAACTGATGACCGTAGTAAGCCAAGTTATTCTCAAAGCGGACGACGAACTCCGCTATCCCAGCACCGGCGAACTCAAAAGCATTAGCGAGTTCTTGCAAACCGGCGAACAGCGGGTTCGGATCGTCAATACCCTGACCGAAAACGAAAAAAAGATTGTCGATCGCGCCAGCAGCCAACTGTGGAAAAAGCGTCCCGACTTTATCGCCCCCGGCGGTAACGCCGCCGGACAGCGGGAGCGATCGCTGTGCCTGCGGGATTACGGCTGGTATCTGCGCCTGATCACCTACGGCATCCTCTCGGGGGACAAAGATCCCATCGAAAGCATCGGCCTGATCGGCGTCAAAGAGATGTACAACTCTCTCGGCGTCCCCATGCCGGGAATGGTGGAGGCGATTCGCTGTCTCAAAGAGGCTTCTCTGGGCCTCCTCGACGACGAAGACGCTCGGGAAGCGGCCCCCTACTTCGACTTTATTATCCAAGCCATGTCATAAACGCCCGGTCAACTGGTCTCTAACACAATCCCGCCCGACGATTTCGTTCCGGGGCGGGGTTTTTCTTCAGACTTGAAAATGGGAAAACCGGTTTCCCGCCCCCGGTTTGTCCGGAGTGGGCGGCTTCCGGTGCGGATCGATCTGGAAGATTTTGCGATCGCAAAGGAGTGTATCAAATCCATGAGTATCAATTACGCGGATATCAACTGGGAACATATCGGCCACGCGAATTATGTGGTGGCGATGACGGCCTGGGAGGGCGCCCTGTACGCGGCGACCCGGGAGGACAAGTTGTGGATTCGGGTGGCGGTTCCGGGGGACGTCCACTGGCAGGCGATCGGCCACGCCAACGACGTGGTGGGGATGGCCGCTTCCGAGAAGAAATTGTTTGCCGCCACTAAGGACGGCCGGTTGTGGGTGCGCGAACCGGTGGCGGAGGACGCCAAGTGGGACAAAATCGGCCGCGCCAACACTGTGGCGGCGATGACGGCTTGGGACGGAAAACTCTACGCCGTCACCTCGGACAATAAGCTGTGGGTGCGGGATGCCAACCTCGAGGATCTCGACTGGCAGGCGATCGGCCGCGCCAACGGCGTGGTGGGACTGGCCGCCGCGGATGGAAAACTCTACGCCGCCACCTCGGACAATAAGTTGTGGGTGCGGGAAGCCAACCTGGAGGATCTCACCTGGGAGGCGATCGGCCACGCCAACGATGTGGTGGCGATGGCGGCTTGGGAGGAGAAGTTGTTCGCCGCCACGGCGGACAATCGCCTGTGGATGCGTCCGGCTTTTGTATAGGGAGTGGGGAGTCGGGAGTGGGGAGTCGGGAATTGAATTGAATTGATCATTATAGCGCGGCGCGCGGTCTTCGGTCTTCAGTCTTCGGGAGTCGGGGGTGGGGAAAATGAAAAATGACCGTTTCCCTATTCCCATTCCCTATTCCCCATTCCCTATTCTCTATTAAAAAACGTGTGGCGCTATATATCTTTCGATAGATTGAAAAACCTTGAGGTTCTGATCAACCCGTTAACCCGGGCTTTTTTATGTAAATTTTTATGAAAAAGTGGGGATTAGCAGAAAAAAATGTAACAATAGATACAGAATAAAAGACAGAGCTTAAAAACCATTCCGCTTTAGGAGCAGCCGATATGAAACTCACCTACCGAGGTGCCAATTACAATCAAGAATTCAACCCCACCGATTTGGTCGAATCCGAACTGTCCGGGAAATATCGGGGACAAGATTTTCACTTCCAGTATCCCCGCCACATTCGGGTCCCCCAATCCCACGCCCATCTCAAGTATCGCGGCGTCCCCTACTGCACGGGCGAACCCAGAGATCGCACGAGCATGGCGGTGGCGGTGGCGATGACGGACGCCAAACCGGAAGCGCCGCCCACGGCGAGCGGGCAAACCTGCGCGATCGCGGAAGAGGAAGTGGCCAAAGTCCACTGCGCCAACCTCTACCGCATCCTCGAACGGCGCCAGCAAGCCGCCCGGGAACGGGGCGACATGAAATTGTTGCGGTTGCTCGAACAGGAAGCCCGACAGATGGTTTGCTAGGGCCGAAAATACTGGTTGAATTGAAATGGAGGTGCAAAGTTTGCACCTCCATTTTCGTGGCGGCACAAAAGCGATTTTCGAGCGTCGGGGGAAAATGGTAAGCGCGCGATCGGCTCTCAGATTTCAGCCATCAGTTTGCGGTCGATCGCCCGTCATTGAAAAGTTTCGGGGTTGTCGTGCGATAATTATCAATGATCAATTATCAATGATCAATTCTTCAACGAGAACCTCCATCAGGAGCGTATCGACGGCGGGAGCGAGGAAATGTTCGACCAGCCAGCTTTGGGTGACGGCGATATCGCGATCGCACTCCAGATACACCGCCCCGACGATCGCATCGAACAACTCCGCAAACATCCCGGCCCGGGCGATTTCGTGTTTCCAAACCGATTCGGTTCCCAGATGGGCGAGGTGCGGCAAGCCCATGTCCTCGGCGAAGGCCGATCGCGTGGCATTGTCGATCAGGTCGCTTTTGATCACCGTCAGGGTTTCGGGTTGCAGGTCGGGGAATCGACTGTAGAGGTAATTGGCGACCACCGCAGTCAACACCAGCGATCCGACGCGGGCGAGTCCGATATGTTCGAGCGATCGCAGTTGCTTCTCGGAAGCGGTCAAATCCGATTGTTCCGCGATCGCGTCGGGGTGATTGAGGGCAATTTCCAACAGTTCCTGGCGGTTAAAATCGGGGAGGCCGACCGCCTCCATCGCGGCTTTGGTATTGGCAATCATTTTGACAAAAATGGTACACAGACCCAACATTGACTACAGGCGATCACAGGTCGGTTACGGAGCAAAAAACGACTCGGCAATCCTAAAAGCATTTTGAGTTTCTCTCCCCCCGATCCCCCCATCGGCTACAATTAAGCTCGGTTCGCGATTTCCTGCCCAGACGCTTCGCGGACGCCGTTTGGTGTGTCCACAAACCCATGTCTTCCTTAAATACAATTAGTGAAAGTGTTTGTTTCGGGGGTACCGTCGGCTTTTACAGCCACGTCTCCTCCACCTGCAACAGCCGGATGCGGTTTTCCGTCTACCAGCCCCCCCAGGCGCGAATCCAGTCCGTCCCGGTTCTGTACTACCTCTCGGGCCTGACGTGTACCGAGGAAAATTTCATGGTCAAGGCCGGCGCCGAGCGTTGGGCCGCGAAATACGGGTTGATGCTCGTCGCCCCCGACACCAGCCCCCGCAACACCGACACGCCGGGAGAAGAGGAGGACTGGGATTTGGGAACCGGGGCGGGGTTTTACGTCGATGCCGTCCGGGAACCCTGGAACCGCCACTATCAGATGTACAGTTACGTCACCCGGGAGCTACCCGAGGCGATCGCGGCCCATTTTCCGGCCCGGGGCGACCGCCAGAGCATTTTCGGCCACTCGATGGGCGGCCACGGCGCCCTGGTTTGCGCCCTGCGGAATCCCCAACAATATTTATCGGTTTCGGCATTTGCCCCCGTTACCGCCCCGACGCGCTGCCCCTGGGGTCAAAAGGCTTTCACCTACTATTTGGGGAGCGATCGCGATCGGTGGCGGGACTACGATGCCAGCGAACTGGTTTTGCGGGGAGACTTCAACCGCCCCATCCTCATCGACGTGGGGACCGCCGATCCGTTCCTGGCTCAAAAGCAATTGCTGCCGGAAGTCTTCGAGCGCGCCTGTTCGGAAGTCGGACAGGTGCTCACCCTGCGGATGCAGCCCGGGTACGACCACAGCTACTTTTTCATCGCCACCTTCATCGAAGATCACATCCGCCACCACGCCGCCGCTCTGGTGGACGATGGGTAAGAGAAAGGGAGCCGAGGGAGCGGGGGAAGCGGAGGGAGCGGAGGAAGAACACAGATAGGATTTTCCTCCGGTCGCCTCCGGTCGCCCCTCCGCCCTCTATTGCGAATCGTCGGATGTCGCCAGGGGGAGTTTCGCCCAAACGGTGGTTCCTTCGTCGAGTTGACTCTCGATGGCCAACTCGCCGCCGTGCAACTCGACGATCCGCTTGGCGATGCTGAGTCCGAGTCCGGACCCCTGCTGTTCATAGAGTTTGCGCTCGAATTGCATATGGGCGCCGATGCCCTCGATCTGTTCCGGGGTCATCCCCCGACCGCGATCGCCCACCCGCAGCAGAAAACAACCCTCGCCGATGGAGCCCCGGACTTCGATGGGGGTGCCGGGTTCGGAAAATTTGCAGGCGTTGTCGATGAACTCTTCCACCAGTTTTTCCAGTTGGTTGGCGGCCATCTGCACTGCGGCGTCTTCGAGGTCGAGGTCGAGATCCGACTCCCGTTCCGAGAGTTTCGCCTGTCGGGTGGCGGCGGTGACGATCGCGGCTTTGGCATCTTTGACCCGGAGGCTTCTGAGCAACCGCACGCGATCGGCGTTGAGGCCGATAATTTCCAAATCCGCGTACAGCAGAAAATTCACGATCAGCCGGTGCAGGCGACGGCCGGCGGTGCGGATGTCTTCGAGGACTTCTCGGATCTCGGGGGGGTCGAACAGGTCCAGGTCCGAGAGCAGCAGTTCCGTGTTGCCGATGATGCCGTTGAGGGGGGTCCGCAGTTCGTGGGGGAGGGAGTGGGTGATGTTTTGCCGCAATTCCTCGATCTGCCGTCGGGACTGTTGTTTGACGAAGGACTGTTTTTCAAGGCGAGTAGCGATCGCCCGCAACAGTTCCTCCATCGAACAAGGTTTGGTCAGGTAGTCGTCCGCACCGAGATCCATCCCTTCTCGCAGGTCGTGGCGGTCGGCTTTGGCGGTCAGAAAGATAAACGGGATGGTGGCTGTGTCCAGTTGCGATCGCAATTCCTTCAACACCCCGAAGCCGTCCAACTTCGGCATCATCACGTCGCACAAAATCAGGTCGGGCAGGTGTTTCTTAGCCTGTTCCACCCCGACCCTTCCGTTCTCCGCTTCGAGCACGTCAAAGTCTTCAACTTCGAGCAACTCAACTAAATTCTCACGAATCGCCTCTTCATCTTCAATTACCAACACTTTAGTCATATAGCTTCTCGAATTGATATCATACGGGGTGGCTACAACCGGAAATACTCGGATCATTGACAACCATTATCTCACATCGCGATCGCCCGACAATGCCCCAAAATTGAAGATTCCTTAAAATTATTCAGCCCTCCGATGTCAGGGGCAAGGTGACGGTAAACGTCGTCCCCTTTCCCAATTCACTTTCCACGGCAATCTCACCCCGATGTAAGTCCACCACCTGCTTGACGATGGACAACCCCAATCCAGTCCCTTTGATTTGTCCCACATTGGACGCCCGTTCAAATGCTTGGAACAGTTTATCTTTATATTCCGGCGGAAAACCGATGCCACAGTCTTTGATCCGAAAAATAATCCGGTCTGCTTTACGGATGACATAAAAATTGATCGTCCCCCCATCCGGAGAATATTTGATAGCGTTGGATAATAAATTCTCAAAAGCGTGGCGGAGCAACTTTGCATCGAGGACGACCGGCCCATCAGTCGCCCCCCAACTTTTAAATTCCAGGTCGTGCTTTCCGTCAAGCTGAACCCGAAACTCTTCGATCAATTTTTCACAAAATTCGATCGCATTCAGGGGAACCGGGTTAAAATTCAATTTACCGGATTCTGACCGACTCAAAGTCAAAACATCTTCGAGGAGTTCGTTCATGTTTTTGACCGCCGCCTGAATCCGCTGGAAATGTTTCAGCTTTTTCTCGTAGGTGAGCTTGGATTCGTGGGTTTCCAAGAGATCGGCGGACATCTGAATGGAGGTGAGGGGAGTCCGCAAATCGTGGGAGGCGATAGATAACAGGCGGGACTTTTCCTCCCGCGATGCCTCCGCCAAATCTAGGGATTGTTTAACTTTCATCTGCTCTTGATATTTTCGCATCGCCATGCGGATAGTGGCGTGAACCTCCCGGTCTTTAAAGGGCTTTAAAATATATCCATAAGACCCCGTAAACTCCGCCCGTTCCAGGGTGCTGTCGTCGGCGTAAGCGGTCACATAAATCACCGGCGTACCGTATTTTTCATGAATTTTTGTCGCCGTTTCGATGCCATCCATATCGCCCTTAATCACGATATCCATCAACACTAAATCCGGCTTGTTTGCCTCGACCGCCTCCAGGGCTTTGTCGCCGGACGAGACGATATCGGCGACACCGTATCCCAACTTTTTGAGTTTGCGGGCCAAGCCTTTGGCAATCAGCAACTCGTCCTCTACAATCAAGATTGAAATTTCACTCATTTGACCAGACCCTCCTAATTGTGAATGAGTTGCGATCCACGAAGCCCATCCATCGCGACTTGTTCTGCGGTGGTGAAGCCGTTCGGACAGCTATCGGGCATGAAATTCGCCGGGGTCGAAAAATTGACGGTTCCACCGCCACTGCCGAGCCCGAAAAATCGGCAATCGATCGCCATAATTCTCGAAATCCGGGCGGTTCTAAACCGCCACCGGAAGCCCCGCAGTTGGGTGATAGATCTCGATTTTTACCTCTAGAATTAAGATACATTTCCTGGATATTTTAAAATGTCTGGGCAATGAACCGGATCTGATATAAAATGAGATATCCGACATGATTTGTGTCGAATATTTCCCCCCCCAAACGGTGGCGAAGCCATCTTCAAGCGGAGGATCTCCCTCTCAATTGGGATAGCCGTTCGGAACCCACCCTCTGATTGTATTATAGGTCCCGATCCGCGACCGCTCAATACCGCTGCCGGTAGCGCAACTCCGAGAACGTCAGCTTAAATGCGGTTCCCTCCCTCACCTCCAACAGTTCCAAGGTCCCTTCGATCTGATCAGTCAGAGTCCAGATCAATTCCATCCCCAAGGATTCGACATTGCGGATGTCGAGACCTTCCGGGAGGCCGACCCCATTATCCCGCACGATCAGGGTGATACTCCCGTGCCCGTCCCCGTGGAGTTCCAGGGACAATTTGCCGGGGCGCCCGTCGGCGAAGGCGTGTTTGAGGGCATTCGAGATCAACTCGTTGACGATGAGGCTGCAGGGGTTAGCCGTCTCCAAATTCAGTTCCACCGGGTCGATATCCAACTCCAACTCCACCGCGTGATTTTCCATGCTGTAGGAGTCGAACAGTTGGTCGGCCAAATCCTGGAGGTAGTCGCCAAAATTGATCCGGTCGAGGCCGGTGGACTGGTAGAGCTTTTCGTGAATCAGGGCCATCGACTGAATCCGCTGCTGGCTGTCCTCCAACAGTCGCGTCACCTCGGGATTGTCGGTGTAGTCGGACTGGAACTCCAGCAAATTCGAGACGACGAGCAGGTTATTTTTGACCCGGTGGTGGATTTCCTTGAGCAAAATTTCCTTTTCCTTGAGGGAGTCCATGAGTTGACTTTCGGCCTGTTTCCGCTCGATGGCGGTGGCGAGGACGTTGGCCGCACTCTGCAAGAAATGGACGTCCTCCTGGGTGAAGATCCGCTCCTCGTTGGCGTAGACCCCCAAAATCCCGTAGCGGGAATTTCGGCCATCGATGGGAATGCTGACGCCGCTCAGGTAAGGGTAGCGGTGAATTTGGGTAGAGCCGCCGCCGCCCTCCCGGGGAGACAATCCGCCATCGTGCGACATCGGCTCGGTTTGGGAGGAATTCGGCAAGATAAACGAATAGAGGTTCTGGCCCGCGATCGCCACCGTGAGCCGATCGGGTTCCGGAGTCCGAATTTCGAGCAATTTGCAATAGTCCACATTTAAACACCGGCTCACCTGTACCACCACCTCCTCGATCAGGGTGTAGAGGTCGATACCGGAGAGAGCCTTTTGCCCCAATTCGGCGACGATCGCCTGCTGGTAGGCTTTAGCAGCGATTTGCCCCTGGATCTTCTGGCGATCGGCAATTTCCCCCCGCAACTGTTTGTTCATGTCCTGCAGTTGAGCCGTCCGCTGTTCCACCAGCATTTCCAGCCGTTGATTGAGCTGCTGCAGGGACTGTTCAGCCGCCTTGCGTTCGCTGATATCCGTCAGGGTGCCGACAAATCCGACCACCTCATCGAAATCGTCCCGGTCCGGAACCGCCCGGGCGAAGACCCAGACCTCGCGGCCGTCGGGATGTCGGAACCGATATTCCGACTGGAAGGGCCGGTAATCCGCCAGAGTCTCCATCCACTCCCCGATCACACCGTCGCGGTCCTCCGGGTGGATGGCTTGTATCCAACCCCGTCCCAGAATATCTACAGCCGGCAGTCCCAGCAAATCGCAGCCGTGTTCGTTGATGTACACGCACTCCCCCCGGGCATCGGTGCGGAAAATGCCGACGGGGGAGATGTCCGTCAGGGTGGCGTAGCGGGCCTCGCTTTCCCGCAGGGCATCTTCCACCTGGCGGCGGTCGGTGATGTCTTCGGCCAGGCCGACGGTGCGATCGACGAGTCCCGCCCCGTCGAAGACCGGAAAGCTGCGGGTCCAGATCCAGCGTTCGGTGCCGTCGGGCCGGACGATGCGGTACTCTTGGTTGAACGGTTCGGCGATCGCGTGATTTTTAAATAACTCCCGGATGAACTCCCGCTCTTCGGGGTGGATGCTCTCGAACCACAAATCGGGATTTCGATAAATTTCTTCCCGGGAGATGCCCCAGATCGACTCGAAGGCGGGGCTGATGTAGGTCCACTCCCCCCCCTGGACCGGACAGATAAAAAACACCTCGCGGATGCTCTCCGCAAGTTGGCGAAACTGCCGTTCGCTCTCCCGCAGTTCCACTTCCGCCTGGCGGCGTTCCAGTTCGGAGGCGGCCCGGACGGCAAAAATTTGCAGGATTTCTTCCATGAACTGCAAATTGGAGGCGGGGCGGCACCCTAAAACCGCCACCACCCCCAACAGGCGATTTTGGGAGTCCGTCAGGGGCAACCCGAGGAAGCTCGACCCCCGCATTTGACGCATCAGGGAGTTGAGGGGAAAATCCTCTCGCAACCCTTCTGAATAGACGGTCGGGGTGGTTCCCGAACCGCCCTGATGGTTGACGAGGATTTCCCAGCACTGTGTCCGTTCCAGTTCGTATTCGAGGTTGGGGGCGATCGCGCCGTCGGCCCACAGGGCGATCGTCCGCATCCGGTCGGGTTCGGAAACCCACTCGCTGATGAAGGCACATTCCATCTGCAGGGTTTTGGCCAGGGATTGCACCAGGGATTGAAAAAAGGCTTCGCTGGTGCGGGTGGAAACCCCCAGGGCGAGATTTTTCAAGACCTGCTGCACCTGCTGGCGTTCGATCGCCGTGGCGATCAGGTTGGCGATCGCCTGCAGGAAGTTGAGGTCTTCCCGGTCGAAGGCTTGCGCTTCCCCGGCGTGGGCGCTCAACACCCCGAAGGGTTTGGGTTTTCCGGGGATGGGGACGCTGATGCTGCTGGCGATGCCGTGTCGGCGCAGGAAGGTTTCTTTGGTAAATCGGGGGTCTGTTTCCAGGTCGGCGACGAGGATCGGCTCCCCTTCGAGGAGGGTGTATCCGGCTAGGGAGGTGCGGTCGGGGGCGATCGCGACGGTCGAGCTGAGTGTCTCGGTTTCCCAGCCGACCCCGGCCCGCATGACGAATTGATTCCGCTCCGGGAGCAGTTCCACGATTTGGGCGAATTTCACCTTCAAAATCGAGGCCAGCGATCGCGCGGTTTCCTCGAACAGGGCGTCCAAGTCCGGGTCGGCGAGGGCCTGCTGGCTGAGGTGGGCCACGGTGTCCTGCTGGGTGACGCGATCGCGGAGTTCGGTTTCTGCGGCCTGCCGCCCCGTCACGTCTTGAATCAGGGAGAGGATCGACACCACGCGATCGGACTCGTCGCACAGCACCGAGTTGTACCACTCGCAGTGGAGGACATCGCCATCCTTGGTATAGTTGCGGTTGGTGCAGATATTGTAGGTCTCCCGGCCACTCACCAAGGCTTCGGCAACGATTCTCACCTGTTCGAGGTCTTCCTCGAACACCATCGGCCAGTCCCCCCAGTGACGCCCCACCACTTCCCGGGCCGTCCAGCCGAACATTTGCTCGGCCCGGCCCGACCAGTATTGAACCCGAAACTCTCGATCCCATTCGATCACGGCTAGGGGAGAGTTATCGACGTGGGAGCGGAGTTGCCGGTGGGCTTTTTGTAGTTCGAGGTCGGCTTGCTTCTGTTCGGCTAAGGTGCGGGTGAGGATTTGGTTGGTGGCTTGCAGTTCCCGGGTGCGCTCCCTCACCCGTTGCTCCAATTCCGAGGTCAGGTTTTGCAGCGCTTCTTCGGCCTGTTTGTAGGGGGTGATGTCCCGGGCGACCCAGGCCACGGACTCCTCGGAAAGGGGGGTGATGTTGGCGGAGAACCACAGGGTTTCGCCGCCGACGGCCAGGGAATATTCAAAGTTGAGGACGGGGCCGGTTTCGAGGGCTTCCCGTACCCTGGCAGTGAAGGGGTTGTCGGGGTCGGGGGGCGAAAACCGTTCCAGGGTTTCGGAGATGATTTTCGACGGATCTTGATGGGTGTCCGCCTCGGAAATACGGCGGGAGCGACCCGGGTGGGTGGGGGCGACTTGAATGGAGTTGACGCGAATATTGACGATTAAAATGATATCCGTCAGGGCTTCAAAAAAAGCCCGGATGTTGGGTTCGGACGATCGCAGTTTTTCTTCGATGAGGCGGATGATGTTGCGCTGGCCGATTTCTCCTTGCAGTCGTTGGTTTGTGGCTTGCAGTTGGGTTTTAAATTGCAGGAGTTGTTGCTGCAGGGGGGTGGGGTTCCCGGAAATTGGGGCGCGGGTGGCGGTTTCTGGCGAGTTGACAATTGGAGTTTTGGGGGGTCGGAGTTTCTCCAGGACGCGGGTTTGGGTGATGAGTCCCACGAGTCGCTCCCAGTCGTCTACGACCGGAAGATGGCGGATGTGGTGGGCCTGAAATTGCTCCAGGACGGTGGAAATATCTCGGTAGTCCGCGACTCGGAGCGTGACGGGGGATCGGGTCATGACTTCGGAAACTCTCAGGGTGTCCGACATTTCCCCGGCGCCGATGAGCCGCACCACGTCGCGCTCGGTCCACAGCCCCACGACCCGCCGTTCTTCGATCACCACGACGCAACTGCGGGGGGGCGCCGCGTCGCCTTCCCAAAGCTCCGAAGATTCTTGGCTCATCAGGGCGATGACCTGCAGGATCGATGTATTGGGGTCTACCGTCAGCGGCGATGGGTGGACGATCTCCGCCAAGGTGAGGCTGGGGTCGGGTTGGGAGTCTAATCGCATGGGGTCGAGAAGGATGGGAAGCGTGGACGGGTTCGGCTTGGGGCGCGATCGCTCAGTTGATGGGAACTCGGACGCGCATCGTGTTATTCTCCCACTGCCATCTTTAATAAGTGTAGCGAGTCGCGGCGGTCTTAGCTTGAAAACATTTTCCCCGGGGATCGGTGCGGCCACTGCGGATCGCCCCTTTTCGGGCTCTTCAGAACCCGATCGCGGCCTTTTCAACTCGGTCTTTTTGTTCTCCGCAGGAATTCACTTGAGAAACGGACAATCGCATTTTTCAAATACTGCCGACGCCGACCTTCAGTCCGGCGCGGGTCTCCTTTTCCCATTCCGGGTCAAAAAATTTCAACGATTGATTCATAAAACTAAATAAAAATATTGAGTTTTGATACAATTACTATATTTTAATAACGGATTCAAGTTTCGGCTTCAGCTATTATAAAATAAAGTAGCGAATTGGGTTTTGAGTCGATCATGAAACGTCAATACTTATCGTTCCTAGCCGGCCTGACCGTGGCGACGGGCGCGTCCCTCGGACTGCCCGCCCTCGCCGAAAGCTGGGTTTTTATGGGACAGGCTTCCACCGGAGAAGAAGTTTACGTCGATCGCGACAGTATTTCCTGGGGTAACGAAGGGTTGCGATTTATCTACAGCATCGGCAACGAAACCATTTACGCGATCGCCTACTGCGACTCTAACACCTGGTATGCCAGCGGGTACGACCAAGTCTATTCGCCCACCAGTACCGCCACCAGCGACATGATCGGTTACGTCTGCTCGATCGGCAATAACTAAGATTGCAAATTGAATGCCGGAAGAGAGTTGATCTCTAATTTTTGGGTGTATCTTTATTTTGACGGCGATCGCGATCGGTGACTGCCACCAGCTTCAAACTTTTGCCACATGAGCTCTTGCCGATTGCCTTTTCTCGAAGGATTGTGTAAATATTCAAACGGACTTGATATCAGAGCCCAAACCCTATCTATTGCCTCTTGCCACATGAGCTCTTGCCACATGAGCTCTTGCCTCTTGCCTTTTTGAAAGGAGTTGTCAATCACCGGATCTGATATCAACGTCAATACCGGCACATGATCAGGGTATTGGCAGAAATATACCCCGCCACCGGAGAGGTGATGCGAACCCAGTCGCGATTTTCCCCGTTGGGGTCCCGAATCAGGCGATAGTCCGCCGCCAGTTGCACCTGATCCCCGGAGGGTACGCCGCCCCGGCGGGCCGAAAATCGGGACGGGTCAGCCCGAACCACCACGCCCCGGGGAGCCGCCCGGCGATCGATCTGGCGGCAAAGGTTCCGGGCCGGCGGGCGGTCGTCCTCCGTCACATCCTCCGAACAGTCCGCCAAATTGCCCGACCCGCCAGGATAGCCGTTGGAGACGAACCCCCGCATCGGATAGGTAATTTCGATCCAACTGCGGCCGCCGGGGCCGCGAATGCCCTCGTAGTTGCGGACGAGGGTGACTTCTTGGGCGTAAGGAACTCCCCCCACCACGGGGGAATTGGGAGTGGGTCGGGAACGGACCACCAACCCCCGGCGTTCCGAGACGCGACGGCAGAGATCCGCCGTGGTTTGGGCGATCGCGCGATCGGACCCGAACCAACTGACGGGGGCATTTGACGACAGTTCCCCCGCCGCCACCGTCAAAAAAACCGCCGCCAACCCGGAGGCGACCCGTTTCCCAACATTCCAAATTTTCACCTTCACCACTCCTCAAAAAACCCACACAATTGTTATGGCGCTGCGCGTAGGGCAACGGGTGTAGGGTGTAGGGTGTAGGGTGTAGGGTGTAGGGGCAACCTTATACGGTTGCCGGTTCCCATCTCCCATTACCCATTACCCATTACCGACTCCCGACTCCCGACTCCCGACTCCCCATCTAAAATTGTCGCAGAAAGCGGAGATCGCTGGCGTAGACCCGCCGGATGTCATCCAACTGGTGCAACACCATTGCAAATCGTTCTACCCCGAACCCGGCGGCAAATCCGGTATATTTCTCCGGGTCATAACCCACCGCTTTCAAGACATTGGGATCGACCATGCCGCAGCCGAGCACCTCCAGCCATTTTCCCTGCCACTCCAAATCCACCTCGGCTGAAGGTTCAGTGAACGGAAAATAACTCGCCCGGAAGCGGATCGGCAGGTCCCCGAACATCTGCCGCAGAAATTCTTTGATCGTCCCTTTCAGGTCGGTGAAGCGCAGGTTTTCCCCCACCGCCAACAGTTCGAGTTGGTGGAAAACCGCCGCGTGGGTGGCGTCCACCGTATCCCGGCGGTAGACGCGGCCGGGGGCGACGATGCGGATGGGGGGTTGGTGCTGTTCCATGTAGCGGATTTGCACGGAGGAGGTGTGGGTCCGCAGTAGGTTGCCGTCCGGGAGGTAGAAGGTGTCCTGCATATCCCGGGCTGGGTGGTCGGGGGGCGTATTCAACGCCTCGAAATTGTAGTAGTCGCTTTCCATCTCCGGCCCGGTGGCGACGGTGTAACCCATGCCGACGAAGATATCCAGGGCGCGATCGATGACGGCGTTGAGGGGGTGAATCCGGCCTTGGGGGCGGTAGACTCCCGGCATGGTAACATCCAGGGTTTCCGCCTGCAATTGGGCTTCGAGTTGGGCGGCTTCCAAGGCGGTGCGGCGGCCGTCGAGGTCCCCTTGCAGGGCTTGTTTGACTTCGTTGGCCAGGGCGCCGATGCGGGGCCGATCGCCCGGGTCGAGTTTGCCCATCGCGCCGAGCACTTTGGAGAGTTTGCCCTTTTTGCCGAGGTAGTTGATCCGCAACTGTTCGAGTTGTTCGAGGGTTTCGCACGCGGCGATCGCACCCTCGGCTTCTTGGCGGACGTCTTCTATTTGAGTTTCTAAATCGCTGAGTTGGGTGGTCATAACTGAATCTTGGGCGTCGGCTGTGTGTGAGGCCAGCTTCGAGTGTACCACGCGGCAACAACTAACCGACTGCATTTCCCCGTTGTCGGGCTTTAGCCCCAGAGTCAAAGACGCTGGCATCGCAACAACTTGTAATAACCGTTTTTGGGATGAGAGTCCCCCAATGCGATCGAGTGCAGACCGTGGCTAGAGAAAGAAAATCATCTCTTATTCTTCCAAAAGCCGTTGCAGCAAACTCGGTGCGATCCAGAAACCAGCGGTTCTCAATTGTTCAAAGGATGCTGCCAAGTCGATTAAACCCGCTCTGGCGGCATCCTTCAAAATGCCCAGTAATCCAATAATTCTCAAACCCCGTGCCGAGGCTATCCGCCGAGCCGCTTTGTCATCGAGTATGACCCAATCTGCCCTGAGTTGTTCTGCCAGTAAAATTGCTTCTCGCTCCCCAGGATCGAGCGGTTCCAAAGCCGTATCCAAATCCACAGCAACGACACGAATTTCCAGCCATTCAGGAGGTTGCTTGATCCAGTCTTGGACGATTATAGGCGACCCGACAGCCTCCAGTTCATCACGGACTGTTTGAGGAATTATCACCGTCCCGTATAACTGTGGCAGTAAATCAATTTTGTCAATAAGTAACAGATAGCAAATTGGAGAAGTATCTGAAACAACACACGTCATATTTTCAACTCTCCCAGAGTCTCGATGTCCCGTTCCAGTTCCTCCTCGTCATAGTTTAAATAGACTCCCATCCGCTTTAAAAAGGCATGAGTTTCCAGTCTTGATGATAACTGGAGGATACGGCGAACTTCTGCGGTGCTGATTGTCCCACAGCGGTAAGCATCAGCTATAAATACCTCCAGCAACTTGCGCTGGAGGTCGCCCCCTTCTTCGCCCAATCTTCGCGCCACTTCGTCAGGAATTTCAATTGAAACTTGCATGATATTTGGAAAATACAAAATAAGTCATGAAAATGGATTTGCTATCAATTATAGCAAAAACTGCCATTTATTCAAAAGCGATCGCGCCCTTTTGTCTGCAATTATTATTTGCATTGTGACTCGATTTGTCATTCCGGAGGCGATCGCATCTCGCTCGGATGCACCGCCCTCACTTCACCGTATCGGGCAAAATCCCGGGTATTAAACGTCAAAATATCAGCCAATCCATGCACGATCATCGCCGCCACCAACCGGGCATCGTGAACGTTAACCCCCCTCACCCCATAAGTCGCCACCAACCGCTCCCACTCGGAATAAATTGTCGGCGTATCGGGTAAAAGTGAAAAAATCTCTTTTAACCGATTCACTTCCATCGCGGCTTCTGACGGCGTATGTCCCAATCCATTGGAACGGGTTGGGCGGGTGTAAACATTCCAAAACTCAATTAAATTTTGTGGAATGATACAAACATCTTCTTCCTGTTCGAGTAGAATATTGGTTGCCCTTACCGCATCGGTGTACATGGGATGGCTTGAGTCCGCACTCCGCAACAGAATATTGGTGTCGATCAAAAACGCCATCAACCCCTTTCCCCATAAATACTTTCTCGGCTAATCGCTTCATCAGATAGATGGGGCTGATTCGGCGGATGACTTTCGGCCCACTCCCGAAATGCTTTGGCTCGTTCTGCCGGGGTGGCGGTTTCGTGAAAAGGACGGGGCTTTTCTTCCGACACGGTATCCGGTAACGCTTGCAACTTTTCCTCCAAGAGCGATCGCTCCTCCGGCGTGAGAGAACCGACAATTTGAGCCAATGCTTCCACTAATTTGACGTTCATAATTCCTCCGTTTTGGTTTGCGATCGCTTTTTTATTAGATTTCATTATGTCTAGTTTAGCAGTAGTTTAGCAGTAGGGTTCGT
The DNA here is from genome assembly GCF_055795065.1 of Lyngbya sp. CCY1209. Taxonomy (NCBI): domain Bacteria; kingdom Bacillati; phylum Cyanobacteriota; class Cyanophyceae; order Oscillatoriales; family Microcoleaceae; genus Lyngbya; species Lyngbya sp. CCY1209. The sequence continues at coordinate 3,672 of NZ_JAYFER010000596.1, read as the reverse complement.
TTGAAATAATACTCCGCAACAGAATATTGGTGTCGATCAAAAACGCCATCAACCCCTTTCCCCATAAATACTTTCCCGGCTAATCGCTTCATCAGATAGATGGGGCTGATTCGGCGGATGACTCTCAGCCCATTCCCGAAAGGCTTGAGCCCATTCTGCTGGGGTGGCGGTTTCGTGAAAAGGACGGGACTTCTCCTCCGACACGGTATCCGGTGATGCTTGCAACTTTTCCTCCAACAGCGATCGCTCCTCCGGCGTGAGAGAACCGACAATTCGCGCCAACGCTTCCACTAATTTAACGTTCATAATTCCTCCTTAATCTTCATGTTTACTCTCCAACAGGCGATCGCGATGTTGTTGTGATTCGCCCCTGGTTCGCGTCACCCACTCCTGAGCATCTTCTCCCACCAGTGAATAGGGAGCATTTCCAGCAATATCCAGCCACTTGCGCCGGGGCTTTCCGTGGGTGGAAGTCTGGCGTTTGACCAGCTCCGTTGCATGGCTAATCACCTGCAATTGTTCCTCTGGGTTCAGTTGCTCAATTTCCCGTAACACTTGCGCCAATAACGGACTCATTGCCCCAACCTCCTTTTCCTGCTGCGTCCAGTTTAACACCGATCGCAACAGTTGCGATCGCAGCCTTGCGATTCCTTTCAATAGGTGGGAGTATCGCCTTTTTATTGCCTCCACAATCGGATATCTGGTAAGTTGAGGATACGGAAATTTTAACCCTCCGAATTTCCGCCCCGATCGCCCCCCTCGACCGGGCTAATTCAACCGAACAATATTGGAGTCTTTCGACCGTGGTCAACCGCATCGATTTAGACAGTCCCATGCGGGCTGAATTCAACCTCCGCAAAGCCTTCGTCATCGACGCCTCGATCCAACTGTTGCCGACCTGGTTCGAGGGGTATCAAGTCGGAGAGGGGGCGTTTCGCCTCGAACACCGGGAAATTGCCTTTCCCGGCATGGAAATCGCCTATTTTTTCACCTAAAACACCTTCGCCGATCGCTATACTATCCCCGCCGGAGAAACCCATTTCGCCTTCCCCCTCTCTCCCCACCGTCCCACTCTATCTTGGGCTGGCCATGTCAACCCATCCATCCATGCGATCGCGGTTCACCGCAGTAACGTCGAATACATCTCAGTCCAGCCGCCGGGTTGGAGCGGTATCTATATTTGTATGAATGACGAACTTGTTGCGGCCCTGGACTTGCTGCCGGAAACCTTTTGGGAGGACAGCCGCGATCCGGAGCGGGCCGTTCTGGCCGTCGATCCGGGAGCGTCGGGCTCGGGCTTTCGTCCCCAAGGTCGGGGGGTCTATTCTCCGATGTCGATCTCCGTATTTTCACGGAGATTTTTTCCTCGGCATCCGAAAATTAAGTAATTTTCACGAAGACTTTACCCCTTCCAATCAGTTATAATAGAAATATTTACTTTAATTCAAGAAAAGATCTGACAAAATTTGAAAAAAGATCTGACAAAATTTGATAAATTTTGGGGTCGAATCATTTACAGTGAAATTGTCAGTAAATTATAAAGCGATCGCGGTTATCCCAGATTGATCGCACGCCTGGTCAAAAGGCTCTTTCGTCCAATGGAAATCGAGTTGAAATCCACAGCATCTATCCCCTTTAAAGTGACTTTATCCCGACCTTAAATAGAGTTATATGGCTAGTTTTAAGTGCGATCGCAATGGACACGCACATCGCCTGAACGTGAAAACACTATCCTGGAGCCCAACAATTATGATTCGTCGTTTTGCCACAATTACTCGCCACAGTCGCTCAAAAAAGTTGCGCGAATCGGATAGACATTCATCTGAAAAACAGACTATAGCAGTGTGAAATGATTCGTGAAAATTTGAGCGGCTCAAAGCCCCCAGTATTTGGGGTTTGGGGGCCAGACAATTTTACAAATGGCTGCACATTGCTATATATAGCAGTGTGAAATGATTCGTGAAAATTCGATCCGGTCAAAGCCCCCAGTATTGGGGGTTTGGGGGCCAGACAATTTTACAAATGGTTTCCGATTGCTATAGTTGTAAAAACGGCAAAATTAATTCGTCAAAAAAGAGTGATATTTTCTCTGTTGGGTGCAGAACGAGTGACATTTTCAGACGAATTTAGCTGTCAAACATAAGTTTTCAAACCGCGCCAAAAATGAATTTTAGGCGCGAAATATTTCCACATACCAGGGTGTCTATCTCCATCGCTTTATTGCATGGTCAACCCTCACAAGTAAGCGTGAAGAAATTGGATAGACACAATAGTAAACCTCAACTAACTGTAGAGTTTTGGCAACAATTTCAAGAGCATCAAAACTATCTCTACCGTTGCTGTCTGAAGCGAATGGGCAACCCCATAGAAGCCGAAGATGCCCTCGGTGCGGCACTGCTGAAAGCCCAAGAAAAACTGCAAAATCAAACCGAACCGATTCGGAATTGGAAGGGTTGGTTAGTTCAACTGACCTGGAATCACTGTACGGATCTCCTCAGACAGCGCGATCGCCACGCGGTGGCAGTTGAGGATGTGGAGGCGATCGCCCCATCGTCCGAATGGGCAAGTCCGGAACCCACGCCGGAACAGATTTGTGTCGGCTGGGAACTCGAAGAATTTTTAAATCGCGCCATCGAAGAATTGCCGCCGAAGCTGCGGGAAACCTTGATTCTCCACCTCAAAAAACAGCGATCTCCGAGTGAGATCGCAGCCGAACTCAACCTGTCCGCCGTCAACGTCCGCAAGCGCATTTCCCAAGCCCGGGCCATTTTGCGCGATCGCCTGGAAGCCTACCAAAGCGACGGCGACAGTCTGGCGAGGGAGTTCTGGAAGACGGCAAAACTGCGGGCCGTCCGTTTGGAACCGGAAACCGGCGCCGCCGGTAAACCCCGGAAAACGGCAACAAATGGGCGAGTTTCGGCTTCTCCCACGGCCACCGGGAAGCGGGGAGTTGAGATCCGGGCCTGAAACCGCCCCGGCTTCATCGGCTCAAAACCAGATCTGGAGAGGGATTGCATCTACCCGGGGAAATAAAAATTCACACATCACCCCCGCCAAACGTCTAATAAGTGAACCCGAAAAAACTCACTCTTGGAGTTCAACAATTATGATTCGTCGTTTAGTCGCCCTTACCAGTCTCGTCGTCCTGAGCACCTTCGGAATCTCCACCGCCGCCCGGGCCGGCGAGGGGGGCGTAGCCGGTTCCGCCGCCTTCACCGTTAACGGAACCGCCGTCACGGGGGTGGCCGTCTCCGCCGCCGTCGGTAAGGAATTTGCTGCAGCCCACTCTTTTAACTACGACGGCAGCAACGCCAACGGTTTGCAGAACTCTGCTTTTGCGATCGGTGCTGCGGGTGAAGTCGGTATAGTTGGTCTTGGCGACCCGGCGGGCTTCACCTTGGATGTGCTTGAAGATAGCGATCGCGCCACGGCCCAGGCCAACAACTTCACCGCCGGATACACCATTCAAATCGGAACCCAGTCCGGAAACACTTTGGTTGATGCTCCCTAGAACTGTGGCAGTGGGTTGGCTCGGACTATTTCTAGCCAACCGCTCCATTGGATTGACAGATTTATTGAATGTCGAGATAGACAAATATAGCAATCGGAAACCATTTGTAAAATTGTCTGGCCCCCAAACCCCCAATACTGGGGGCTTTGAGTCGATCAATT